>CALBCY010000134.1 GCA_937927195.1 uncultured Chitinophagales bacterium | reverse complement strand
AGGGCATTTGCGGGGCATTGCAATGGGCGCAAGGCACTCGGGGGCACGCGAGGGGCACGCAAGGCACGCGAGCATCGCGTGCATACAGGGGGTTTGTAATGTTTCACCATTTAAAATACAATAATGATTTTTAGAATCTGTTTATTATCATTTTTTTTTCTTTCATTTTTTTCTTGTCAAGAACAATCTGAGAGTACGGCTGAAAAGAAAATTTCACCATTTAATTCTAGTGATTATACCTATTTCACAAAAACATTTTCTGGGGATAATCCGAAGGAAGGATATGAGCTGGAAAAAGTACTGGAGAAAAGTTATCAGGAGTCTTACAAACAGCAACCAGCTAATTATAAACTGGTGGCCTATAAGCTAAAGAAATCAGGAGACAATTCTGCAAATTCTCTTTTGATAGAAATGGAGATAGACAGAATGCAATCTTCCATCGTTGGTTCAGGTAAGCGAAATCGAGATACAAGGTATATTTGTTTGCCATCGGATAAATCACCAGAAGATTTACACAACAAGTATAATATTTCTATTAGAGAGTTGGGCTATAAGGATTATGAGGTTTATACTGCTTTTTTGAGTAGGTTGTTTTCGAAGAGTTTGTTTTAATGATTGTTTTGTAAAACAAGTTTTTTATTTCTGAAAACAGTTAATTCTTATACAAATGATTTGCCAGATTGGACATTATTCATTTTAGAGCTAGGAAAGCTTCAAAAATGAATAATGTCCAATGGATGGTCTAATCAATATCGAAAAAATACCAAAAGGTATGTTTATCTTATTATAATCTTTTCAGTTCTTTGGTTTATTCCATCGTTTAATTTCACGAAATAAATCCCTTTGCTCCAGTCTGTTAGGTCAATTGCAAGCTGATTGTTATGGACTTCTTGATTAAAGATCAATCTAGATTGAGTATCAAATATCTGGATGCTTTGAATGACCTGATTGGTTTCTATATTAACATAACTTGAGGCTGGATTTGGGTACAATTTTAAATCTGCAAAGAACAAATCATTTAATCCTGTTCCTGGATCCTCAACATCTTTGTTTCCCCACAGTACAATCTCTTCTCCACTACCGGTTAAGTGCTCGGCGAGAATAAAACCATTTCCTTGATCATCTATCAATAAGTTTATTTGCTTTAAAGAATAGTCATCTAACAAAGCTGAATTATTCCAGTTGCCCTCCGAATTGGTAACATAAAGCCATTTGTCTTCTTCTTTTAAAAGTGAAATATGGACAATGTCATTGTTATCAACGAAAATTGATTGAGACTTTACGTTGCTTTCATCAGCTACTACTACATTTGAAGACCAAGTGGACGATCCGCCCTCTACTGGTTTTTTGATGTAAACAACTCTTGAATTGGTTTGAATTCCGTCATTTCCAGAATAAACCAAGTGAATCCAGCCATCTTTTATGCTGACTACACATTCTTCATCGAACTGATTTGGTGTTTGATTAATTGATGTATAGTACCAAAGGCCATCATTTTGCCTGTAAGCATATTGAATTTTGAATCCACTGATTCCCGATGGACCAGCATAAAATATGTGCGGTGTATTGTTGTTACTGATTGCTATCTGCGGATTCGCTTTTTGTGGATCATCAACGTTGGAATAAAGTAATTCTTCGATGAATGGGTTGACAGGATTGTCGTGGTTTACATTTCCATAATAAACTCTATAATCTCCATCTTCGTTTGTTGTAACATAAGTATAATGAACCATTCCATTGGCATCAATTTCTACATCTGGAGTATGAACTGATTGTGTTAAACCTGAAATCATAGTTTCTGAATCAGCCTCACCGATGGTATTTATGTAAAGTTGTTGGTTGGATTCTGCACCTTTTAAGTAGCTCACCACAACTTTTCCGTTGTCAAGCACTTTGAGTTTGGCTTCGTAAACAGATTCTGTTATTCCTTCTACCAAAGTTGGTTCTGTAAAGGAAGCATCGGCCTTTCTTTGGGCATACCATAATTCCTGCATTCCTTGGTTGTCCTGCTGAAATATCATGTGTAGATCCCCATTGGCATCCTGATCCATTGCACTAAGACTAAGTGCTTTGGGCATATTGTTTTCAGTAACGAAATGAAATTCTGCATTTGACCATTGAGCTTCAATGGAAGTAGAACAGAAGAAAAGGAAAGCAAAGGCTAAAACGTATAACTTATTCATAAGAGGGTCATTTATTATTCCAGTAAGTTTTATATACTGATTTAGGGGTGGAAAAGATTCATTTCACTTAAGAAACTGCTCCTTTCTAGTGGTAGAAAAGTCCTCTTTTTGACAGAATGATTTCTTTTGGTGTGTTAACGAGCGTCATGAGGCACGCGAGCGTCATGAGGCTTGAGCGAGCGTCATGAGGTGTGAGCGAGCGTCATGAGGCACGCGAGATTCATGAGGCTTGAGCGAGCGTCATGAGGCACGCGAGCGTCGCGTGCGTACCGAGGCGAGGCACGCGAGCCAACGGGTTGAGGTACGTGTGTCGACAGGTGTTATAGGGAATTCGTGGTTAATATTGGTTAATTTGATTGGCAATGCAGTATATTCTAACAAGTTAATGGTTAATTTCACGTTTAAATATTTACGAATTTGCCGGCTTACCGAAACAATTTTGAGGAATTGTAGTTAAAAATTTTATGATGAGAAAGCTATTTATTATTTGCCTGTTTTTGTTCGTTGGTCAATTGGCCCATGCATCCTATCTTTTGATACCTATGGATGATGGACAAAAGAACCACTTGAAAGCCTACGGAATTGCGTTTTGGATACTGAATGAAGGAGGTACTGTTGATTGGCTGCTCAATTACAAAGGAGGGAGTTTTGCGGTTAAGAATGTCAAAGCTATTGCGGATGAATGTTTAATCAAAGGTGTTAGTTTTGACATAATTGCTGATGCGCAATATACTTTGATTCTAACTGAAATTGCAAGTCCTGAGAAAAACATGGATATTGCCAAATTAGAGAAAGCTCCTAAAATAGCTGTTTATACGCCAAGTGAAAAACCTAGACATCCTGACCTTCCTTGGGATGATGCTGTTACATTGGCATTGAATTATGCTGAAATTCCATTCGATAAATTATATGATGATGAAGTATTGCTTGACAAGCTTGCTGAGTATGATTGGTTGCATTTGCATCATGAGGATTTCACAGGACAGTATGGTCGTTTTTATAAGGCTTATAGAAACCGTCCTTGGTATCAGGATCAAGTGAAATATGAAGAAGAAAAAGCTGTAAAGCTTGGATATGGTAAAGTTTCAAAGATGAAATTGGATGTGGTTCATAAAATTAGGGATTATGTAATCGGCGGAGGATTCATGTTTGCTATGTGTTCTGCTACGGACACCTATGACATTGCTCTTTCAGCAGAGGGTGTTGATATTTGCGACAGAATGTTTGATGGAGATGGTCCAGATCGAGATGCTCAATCAAAACTGGATTATAGTAAGACACTTGCTTTCAAGGATTACAAGCTAAAAATGAATCCTATGGAATATGAATTCTCTTCAGTTGATGCAACAGATATTAGAAGCAAGGTTCCTGAGAACATTGACTTTTTCACACTGTTTGATTTCTCTGCCAAATGGGATCCAGTTCCAACAATGTTGACTCAAAGCCATAAAAAAGTGATTAAAGGATTTATGGGGCAAACGACCTCTTACAGAAAGAATTTAATCAAGTCGAATATTTTGATCATGGGTGAAAGTTCTGCTACAGGTGATGCCAAATATATTCACAGTGAGTATGGGATGGGCTTTTTCACTTTTTACGGTGGCCATGATCCGGAAGATTATAGACATTATGTTGGGGAGCCTGAGACGGATTTGAATCTTCATCCAAATTCTCCTGGGTACCGATTGATCCTAAACAATGTATTGTTTCCAGCTGCTAAAAAAAGGAAGCAGAAGACATAAATCTGTGGATGCAATTCTGCGCATGCAATGCGATTCTGCGCATGCAATGTAAATCTGCGCATGCAATGCGCAGCTACGTAACCAATGTGCAATTTCGTAAATGGCATGCATGCAAATCTGCGCATGCAATGCGATTCTGCGCATGCAATGCGATTCTGCGCATGCAATGCGATTCTGCGCATGCAATGCGCAGCTACGTAACCAATGTGCAATTTCGTAACAAATTTAATTCTGCGCATGCAATGTAAATCTGCGCATGCAATGCGCAGCTACGTAACAAATGCGCAGTTTCGTAAATGGTATCCAATCAATTCTGCGCTTGTAATGTAAATCTGGGCATGCAATGCGATTCTGCGCATGCAATGCGCAGCTACGTACGTAACCAATGCAATTTCGTAAATGGCATGCAATCAATTCTGCGCATGCAATGCGATTCTGCGCATGCAATGCGCAGCTACGTACGTAACAAATGCGCAGAATCGTAACCAATGTGCAGTTTTGTAACCAATGTAATTAAGGTTGACGCTTTTTTAATTTCATTCTTATTCCATTTTTTGGTCTAAGCGTAATTAGTGGTTGAGGAACAATTTCCTTGTCTTCGACTAATTCGAAATCGAAGTTTCTGGTTAATTCTATTAAAATTAATTGCATTTCCATCATAGCGAAATTTTGACCTATGCAAAGTCTGGGACCTCCACCAAATGGAAAGTAAGTAAAGTTTGGTCGAGCCTTTACATTCTCAGGTTCAAATCTATCAGGATCGAATTTCTCAGCATCGGGCCAGTATTTTTCTGAATGATGTGCCCCATAAATAAAGCAATTTATCATCGCTCCTTTTGGAATTTTATAGCCCATGATTTCATCATCATTGAGTGCGACTCTGTCCATAATCCATGCTGGAGGATACAACCTCATTGATTCTTTGATTACTTGAGAAGCGTAATTCATTTCACGTAATTTTTCAAAACCCGCTTTTGAATCTCCTAATTTTTGATCTATTTCATTCCTAAGTTTTTGAAGTACCTCTGGATTCTTCCACAATAAATACATTAACCAGGCTAGTGCATTTGCAGTTGTTTCGTGTCCAGCGACAAACAAAATAAGGCTTTCAGCCAAGAGTTGCTGATCTCCCATTCCTTCACCTGTATCCTCATATCTTGAAGAAAGCAGCATGTCAAGTAGATCGTCTTTCTGCTCGCCACTTCTTTTTCTTTCATTGATAATCTCCAATAGTAGGTTATCGGAATCTTTAGCAATATCTAGATGTTTGTTAATTTTACCAGAAAGTTTAAACCACCAATTTAAATAAGGTTGTCTTACTTCGCGAATAATAAACTTTTGAAGAATGGTAATATTTCCACTTAATGCGTTGAGCATTTCGTCGTTGTAGTTAGTACTAAACAGTGATTTTGCTACCATTCGAAAAGCTAGTTCCATCATTTTTTCATCTATTTCAAAATCTTCTTTACCACTGTCTATTTCAATGTTTAATTCCTGAACAAAATCATCGCAAACCCCTTGCATAATCTCTGTTAACAAAGCCAATTTGGATCGATGGAAACCTGGTTGGATCAATCGTCTTTGCTTTAACCAATAATCGCCATCCGAGGTCAACAATCCTTTCCCAACATATTTCCCAAGAATGTCCAACTGAAGATTCGTTTTGCCATAATTTCGGTTGTTCTTTTGAAGAACATGTTGGTTGAATTCAGGATCAATTGAAATTATACCATAACGGATTCCACCCAAATAGAAAGCATAGGTATCTCCATATTTTTCAATAGTTTCCGTAACCACTGGAATGGGATTCTCAACAAAGCGAAGCAAATTTGCAATAGAATTAAGCCAAGGAACTTTGGGTATTGATTTGAGTTTACTCATACATTAAAGGTAAACAATTTGGTTAATGGATTCGAGGAAATTGATTCTTACTAAATTACAGCAACTATTAGAATTTCCAGTTAACAAAAGATAATTAGTGTTTTGGCTTTTGTTTATCTGCTTCATTTGAACTGTCAACTAAATACTTATCGACGACCATATTGGCTTAGAACAAGATGCCTAGTGGTTCATTCAAGCCTTGTTGGAAATTATTGATTTTACCAATCAAGAAACAGATTTGGCTTTAGAAGGAGGTAGAACTATAGAAAAGTATTTTAGCAAAACATCGTGAAATTCCTTGTTGGTTTTAATTGGAATCAATTGTAGCCCATTCTGATCTTTAATTCTTAGTTTGCTCCCTACTATTGATGTTCTTCCTGTTGGAGTTAACTTTGAGCAGATTCTTTTTTTTGTGAAATGAGAATCTGGCGAGGATTGGTGGAATTGACACATTTCACTAAACTCATGAAAATGTCTTTGTTGTAATTCAAAAATATAATCGGCTTTCCAAAGCATTGATTTGAGCTTACTGACCCTTAACCAATCATTTTCCAACTTTTCTATTTTATAGTCTCCATTCGGATCATTTTGAATTTCATTAATCGAAATTTTTAAAGGTTCTGATGCAAAATCTCCAAATCCTACATCCGTCAGGTATTCAACTTGGTTTAATTTCACAATGATACTTAGGTGATCACAGTCAGGACCATAAACGTCATCGGCTTTATGAACTCTTGCTGAAATCATTTTGGCTTCAAAGCCCAAATGTTGCAGTAAATTAAAAAACAGGGAATTTAACTCATAACAAAATCCGCCACGATTGTGGTTGATTATTTTATTAAATATCTCATCATTATCCAATTTAATTTCACGATTAAAATGAATATCCAAATTCTCAAAAGGAATGTTTAATAAGTGATTGGTTTGAAGCTTTCGTAAAGAATAGATGTCTGCTTGAAGAGGCTCTTCAACATTTATTCTTTTCAAGTACTTTTTGAAATCCATTTTTTGTTAACTAGACAATTCGCGAACGGCCAACCATGTCATTAATCCTATACTGGTTTCAAGTGCTGTTTCATCGATATTGAATTTAGGAGTATGCAAATTATGAATAATGCCTTGCCCCTCATTTCGAATTCCTAATCTGTAAAAACAGCTATCTGCTTTTTGAGAATAGTAGGCAAAATCTTCTGCACCCATTCTCAAAGGAATATCAACAACATTGTCTTTGCCCAAGAAATCTTCTGCGGCTTGTCTACATCTGTGAGTTAATGCTTCGTTGTTGAATAAGCAGGGATAACCAACTAATATATTTACTTCACATTTTGCGTCCATACTTTCGGCAAGTCCTTCCGCGATTTTTTTTATTTTCTCATGGGCTTTGAAACGCCATTTTTCATCAATCGTTCTGAAAGTTCCTTCTATTTTTACAGCATTGGGAATTACATTATTGAATCCTCCAACAGAATTTATTTTACCGAAAGACAACACTGAAGGAATGGTTGGATCGGCTCGCCTGCTAACGACCTGTTGAAGGGCGACTAAAATATGAGAGGTGATAAGAATGGGATCAATGAATTTTTGAGGAACTGCAGCATGCCCCCCTTTGCCAGTTATGGTCATTCGAATTTCATCGGCGGAAGCCATTGCGAGTCCTGGTCTAAAACCAACTTTACCAGCAACTAATGGAGGATGTACATGTTGCCCTATCACACTTGATGGGGAAGGATTTTCAAGTACTCCATCGCGAATCATTAAAGATGCTCCTCCGGGAGCTTGTTCTTCACCTGGTTGAAAAATGAATTTGATGGTTCCTTCAAAATCGTCTTTGATTTCATTTAAGATGCCACAGACTCCTAGCAAACTGGCCGTGTGAGCATCATGACCACAAGCATGCATAATGCCTTCATTGGTTGATTTGTATTCGATTTCATTCTCCTCTAAAATCGGTAAAGCGTCCATATCTGCTCTCAAGGCCAAAACCTTTTTAGATGGATTTTTTCCTTCTATCATTGCGACTACACCTGTATCTGCCACTCCATTTTGAAATGAAACATTCATGTCAGTCAATCTTTCTTGCACATAGGCTGAGGTCTTGTATTCCTTGAAAGACAATTCAGGATTGGCGTGAAGATGTCTTCTAAACTTAATGACTTCTTTATAATTTTCTGAAGCTAGCTTTTTGATTTTATCTTTTAAATGATTCATGATTGTACTATTATAAGAAGCATAATGATGTCAACAGTGATAGAGAAATTTGGTGGTTAAACTAAATTGTATTTTATACAATTTATACGATTTAAACCACACAATGTCCAAAATAAATAAACATAATATTCATTAAAAATTAGAATGTATAAACAAGATTTTTAGGAATGTTTTCTTTCACAATAAAAGCACTTGTATAATCTCCTCTGATGTTTATATAGAACCGATAAGCTTCAATCCTTGTTCCAAAATTTCCTATTCTCAATTTAAAATAGGGTTGAACATAATCGAAATACATTGGTATTCCTGGGTGATTTCTACTAAAAGATGCTCGGGTATTGAGTACTTTTGATTTGTCGGTTGATTGCATCAATTGGATTCTAAATCCTTCCATTTGACTTTTTTGTTGATTGACGTACCTGTTTTTGCCAACCAAAACTTCTATAGAAGATGGAACCATTAAATTGATGTATCCAGGCGCTTTTTTTTGAATGGGTTTGACAAAGTTTTTCTTGACTTCATCGCTAACTTTTAAGTCATTGGAATCTTGACTATAAACGACTAAACTGCAGAACATCAATAAAACAAGCAACAATTGATTTTTCATGTTTCCGATTATTTGGAACTAATTTCGTCAAAATTTGTGAAAGCGAGTAGTAAATTAACTTTAAGTACTCAAGTAAAAGTATTCATCTATTCAAAAATTATCTTTTTCCGTTTTAATGCAGCAAAAAAGGTTAATCGTTGCCATGCTATGCTCAACTTTTTTACTTTTTTACTTTTTAACTTTTTAACAGGGGCCGCCAGCACGTTCGAAAAAATATTTATTTTGTCTTATAAGATAACTTATACATCTGTCCTTAACTACGTAGTAAACCTGAATTATGCTTCAAACTTTTCAATTTAGCCATCAATTGATATTTTACCATAGTTCTATTGTAAATTTCACAAAAAGTAGCCAAGCTTGAAAATTCATGGTTGGCAGATGGATCGTTAATCTGCGGTCTTTGGTATGGACAAACAAAAAATTCCGCCTGCTGATTTAAAAATCAGCAGGCGGAATTTGTATTTCATTGTTGATAATCTTTATGTTAGTTACCGTGGCATTGCTTGTATTTTTTACCACTTCCACATGGACAAGGGTCATTTCGTTTTACCTTGGGACCAACACGAACTGGTGCAGGTTTCTGTCTTGGCTCTCCTTGTGTGGCAGAACTTTGTCTAGCTCTTTCAACTTGGTCTGATCCAGAAGTTACTTCCGATCTGCCAGCTCTCATTTTACTCATATCTGTTTTCCTTTGAACAGCTTCTTTCACTTGTGTCTCATCCACTTGTTGTTGTGGAAGATCAGCTTTGAAAAGGAATGAAGTAATATCTCTGTTTACATCATTCAATAAGCTTTTGAACAATTCGAAAGATTCGAATTTGTAGATTAAGAGCGGATCTTTTTGTTCATGGACCGCTAATTGAACCGATTGTTTCAAGTTGTCCATTGCACGAAGGTGCTCTTTCCATTTGTCATCGATGAATGCAAGGGCAATGTTTTTCTCCAGTTCTCTAGGTACACTTGTGCATTCTGATTGAACCGCTTGTTCAAGGTTGGCTGGAATTTGCAGGCCTCTTTTACCATCTGTAAATGGAATAACTACTCGTTTGATTGTCTCGCCTTTTTCTTCGTAGAGACGATTCATTCCACTGACCAATTTGGCAGCCAATGCAGTTTGTTTTCTCTTGTAATACTCAGAAGTTTCCTGAAATAAATTTGAAGCCAATTGAGGAGAAGGAAGTGCGATAAAATCGTCTTCACTAATATCTGTTTGAATTGAGAAGTATCGAGTGGCATCGTACTTAAATCCTTCGTAATCTTCAGCAGTTTTGTGGATTTCAGCTAATTCTTCACCAAGGTCATAGAAGGAATTGGACAGATCGACTGATAATCTTTTTCCAAACAATGCATGACGACGACGTTTGTAAATCACTTCTCTTTGTGAATTCATTACATCATCATATTCAAGTAGTCTTTTTCTGATTCCGAAGTTGTTTTCCTCCACTTTTTTCTGTGCTCTCTCAATGGACTTAGTAATCATAGAGTGTTGAAGAACTTCACCATCTTGATAACCCATTTTATCCATTAGTCCTGCAATTTTATCAGAACCAAACAAACGCATCAGTTTGTCTTCAAGTGAAACGAAAAACTGAGTAGTTCCCGGATCTCCCTGACGACCAGAACGACCTCTTAACTGACGGTCAACTCTTCTGGAATCGTGTCTTTCCGTACCAACGATGGCCAAACCACCAGCTGCTTTGACTTCATCTGACAATTTAATATCGGTTCCTCTACCAGCCATGTTTGTTGCGATTGTAACCTGACCAGATTGTCCAGCCATTGCAACTATTTCAGCTTCTCTTAAATGCTGCTTTGCATTCAATACATTGTGCTCGACACCTTTTGACTGCAAGAATCGGCTAAGAAGCTCAGATACTTCTACGGTCGTTGTACCAATTAAAACTGGGCGGCCTTTTTCCTTCAAACGAATGACCTCTTCAATAACGGCATTGAACTTTTCACGAACCGTTTTGTAAACTAAATCTTCACGATCATCTCTTGCAATTGGTCTGTTGGTTGGAATAACAACAACGTCCAATTTATAAATGTCCCAAAACTCGCCTGCTTCTGTTTCTGCTGTACCAGTCATACCGGCCAACTTGTGATACATTCTAAAATAGTTCTGTAAAGTAACTGTTGCAAAAGTTTGGGTTGCTGATTCAACCTTTACATCTTCCTTCGCCTCAATGGCTTGATGCAAGCCGTCTGAATAACGACGACCTTCCATTACCCTACCCGTACTTTCATCAACAATTTTAACTTTGCCTTCATCAATGATGTATTCAATGTCTAATTCAAACAATGCATAAGCTTTGAGCAATTGCTGGACCGAATGGATTCTTTCAGACTTTATGGAAAAGTCTTGAATCATTTTATCTTTCTTTTGCTGTTTTTCTTCTGGCCCTAAATCAGAACGTTCGATTTCGGCAACTTCTGACCCAATATCTGGAACAATAAAGAAGTTTGGATCATCTCCGGAGCCAGTGATCAGGTTGATTCCTCTTTCAGTAAGATCAATCGTATTTTGTTTTTCATCGATGGTAAAGTACAGCTCATCATCAACAATGTGCATGTTTTTATTTTGCTCTTGCATGTAATGAGACTCTACCTTTAACAGTTGAGATTTAATTCCCTGCTCATTCATGAATTTGATCAAAGGCTTGGTTTTAGGAAGCCCTCTGAAAGCTCTTAGTAAATGTAAACCTCCAGTCTGTTCATCGATTTGACCTTCGTTCATCATTTTTTTTGCTAGAGCAATTTCTTGATTCACGATTTTTTTCTGAGCATCCATTAATTTTTGGATCCTTGGTTTCAATTCATGAAACTCATGCTGATCTCCTCTTTCAACTGGTCCAGAAATAATCAATGGGGTTCTTGCATCATCGATCAAAACTGAATCGACCTCATCGATCATTGCGTAATGGTGCTTTCTTTGGACAAGTTCGTCCGCATTACGAGTCATATTGTCTCTCAAATAATCGAAACCAAATTCGTTGTTGGTTCCGTAAGTGATGTCTGACAAATAAGCGTTTCTTCTTTCCTGAGAATTGGGTTTAAAATTGTCTATGCAACTGACTGTCATTCCAAGGAAGTTAAGCAGTCCCCCCATCCATTCGGAATCCCTTTTGGCTAAGTAGTTGTTTACAGTAACGATGTGGACGCCTTGTTCAGCCAAAGCATTAAGATAAGATGGTAGGGTTGCAACCAAGGTCTTTCCTTCCCCTGTCTGCATCTCGGCAATTTTACCTTGATGCAAAGCAACACCACCGATCAATTGGACATCATAGTGAATCATGTCCCAAGTGATCATATTTCCAGCAGCTTCCCAAGTATTACTGAAAACAGATTGATCTCCTTCAATGGTGATGTGTGTTTGACTAAGCGCCAATTCTCTATCGCGGTCTGTAGCGGTACAAGATAAAGAAGTGTTTTCTTTGAATCTCTTAGCTGTTTCTTTTACCACCGCGAATGCTTCTGGCAAAAGATCTAATAAGACTTTTTCCAATTCTTCGTCACGCTTCTTTGCAAGTTTGTCCTGCTCCGTATACAATCTGTCTTTTTCATCGACATCCATGTTTGGATTGTTTTTGACATGATCTGTAATTTCAGCTATTTGCGCATCGATTTCACTTAAGAAATCTTTGATTCTTGCTTTAAACTCATTTGTTTTATTTCTAAGTTGATCGTTTGATAAACCTGAAAGCAAAGAAAACTGTTGATTGATTTTTGAAACGAAAGGAGAAATATCTTTGATATCTTTTTTCTTCTTATCTCCCATGATGACCTTCATGGCCTTATTGAAAAACTTTAACATTGTTTTTGTTTTTTGTAATAATCAAATCAATTGCATGAATTGGAAATGAAAAACATTTCCAAAACTCAATAGAGTAGGATTATAAAATAAAAGAGGGACAGCCAATATTCGTTTGTTTTAATCGAGTATCAGGCTATCTAATAAAATTGTAAGATGAAAATTACTGTGCAAAAAGATCAGTGGTACAATCTTTTGAGAGAAGAACTATTTAATTTTATAGAAAGTAGTTTTTTGAGATCGGTCTCAAAAAGGCTTAATTCCTTTCTTGAGGCTTTTTTTGTCAGACTGGTTTCGCTCCAAAGATCATAGTTCTTTTTGTGAGCGGCTGGGTTGTGCTGTTTATTTGACCCATTCCAGGTTCTTTGATGAGAATTTTTGAGAGAAGGTTTTTCTTTGCTTAAATCAACAGAAGCTTCAATTTTTTCCTCATTTACTCTGCATTCTTTTTGAAACTCAGCGAGGCTTAAATATACTTCAACAGTGGTGGCACCAACAGATGTTCCCGCCATAACTGCCAAAAAAGCAATTGCAAACCTGATATTTATTTGTACGTGTTTCAAAACTTCTGCAAAATTACACTATTAATGTGCTGCTAAAAAATATTGGTCTAAAATATCGAAGGATTTGAGAAAAAATAAAGCATTTTTAACCAAATACTAGAATTTAGATGCTAGACTTTAGATTTTAGCACTCAATACTTCAATAAATTGAACGTTTTGGTAAACAGAAAAGTTTCCCAAACAAAAGTTTAAGAAGGAAGATTAAGTCAAAGTTGAAGTATTTTTTGTTAAAATGTCTGTTTGTGCTCCAGCACAGCTCCTTTCGATGAAGCTATAATTATTCTATCCCAATTTCGTCGATGAATAACCATGCTTTGCTGCCAGCTGCTTCGTGCCAGTCTGGGCAATTTTGAATGTTTTTGGCGACGAGTCGGACATATCTAGCCTTGACATCCGTAAATTCGGCTACGAAATCCTGTATAAACTTTCCTCTCGTCTTTGGATCCGTTTCGTTTTTTATCGTTGCAAGATTGGTGAAAGTTATTCCGTCGGATGAAATTTGATAAATTACTTCGGTTGGAAGGAAAATCCAAGAATTGTTGTATTGATAATAAGAACTGGTTACTTTATTAATAGATTTCACGCTACCCAAATCAGTTGTTACATGAACATTGTCAAATTGAAATCCTTGCCAATTTCCGTCTCTAAAATCAAGGCCACCTTTTAGCCCATTGCTCAAGCCAGAGATTCCACCGCCAGTATAAAAAGGACTGTATTGAAATTTGTATTCTACAGATTGACCGAGGTTGTTGTGCAAGTGAAATTTTTGAATGGTTACTTTGCCCAAGGCTTCTTCTCCTTTGAATGCTCTTGCTTTTATTGTCAATGATTGGTCTATTAGAATTTCGTCCTGATAGGGCAAAGAATAGATGTTGGGTTCTGTGCCGTCCATTGTATAAAACAATTTCAACTGCTCATTGGCAGGTGTAAGTTTGCATTGGATAGATTTTTTTTCAGCCTTGAGTTGATTTGTAAGGCTTATCGGAGTTTTTTCCAAACCATAATCAACTTTCATTTCATCGAGAATGGGATAATGATTTTGCACCCTTTGGTGAAATTCATCAAAGCCATTTCCATTATCTATGGCTTGATTGATTGATTCCTTTTTTTGTTTGTGTGGATAAGACCAAAGTACTTCTGACATAGCAAGGATTCTCGGAAAAACCTTCGAATCGACTTTTTCCTGAGGAGCACGTTCTGACCACATATTGCATTCGCCACCTAGAATGTATTTTTCTTTCCCAGGATTGAGGTCTTTAGGAATAGGATCAAAAGAATAAACTTTTTCCAGATCAATGGCTTTGAGGTCGTAATCGAAATAAGCATGTGAAGTTGGAGAGACCACTGCATAGTGATCATGATTGGCAGCTTCTGTTGCCCCATCGAACCCTCGCCAAGATTGAATCATGGCATTTTCGGCTAATCCACCTTCAAGAATTTCATCCCAACCTACTAAAATTCTATCCTTGCTTTCCAGGTATTGTGCGATTCTTTTTATGAAATAACTTTGTAATTCGTGTTCATCTTTTAAGTTTTCCTTTTTGATTCTATTTTGACATTTGGAACAATTTTCCCATCTATATTTTGGAGCTTCATCACCACCGATGTGAATGTATTTCGAGGGAAACAATTCCAAAACTTCATCTATTACATTTTCCAAAAACATGAAAGTGGCTTCGTTCCCTGCACAATAAATTTCACGAAAAACTCCCCATTCTGTTTCTACTTTAAATGGACCACCTGTACAAGAAAATTCAGGATAGGCTGCTAGAGCCGCTTGTGAATGTCCAGGCAATTCAATTTCAGGAATAATATTGATGTGATTACTTTCAGCATAAGCAACAATTTCACGAATATCCTCCTTAGAATAAAATCCGCCATATCGGCTTCCATCTTTTTCGATTCTCCAAGCAGCTATCTCAGTTAATTTGGGATACTGATCGATTTCAATTCTCCAACCTTGATCTTCGGTTAAGTGCCAATGAAGTGTATTCATTTTATAGAAGGCAAGCAAATCAATGTATCTTTTTACAAAATCCTTTTCCATAAAATGACGACAACAATCTAGCAAGAGTCCCCGCCATGGGAAGTAAGGCTCGTCATTGATTATTGCAGTTTTTATTTTTACAGATTTTATTTTTACAGATTTTAAAAAGGTCGTTGGTAAAATTTGAAGCAAACTTTGAATTCCATAAAAAATGCCTTTTGGGGACGGAGCTAAAATTTCAATTTCATTCTCAGCAATATTTATCCTATAAGATTCCTGATTTTCTTCTAAATCTCCTTTGGGGCTAATCGTTAAACGAATTACATTTCCCTCGATATTTTTTTTATCCGAAATAGCAGGCATCTTTATTTTACAATTACTGATTCCTTCTAGTTTTTCTTGAAAGAAAAATGCTTCCTTACTTATGGATTCTGAATTGAAACAAATCTGAGTTTCTTTGTTAAATGTAAAATATTGATTGGAGTAGACAATGGAGGTTGGTTTTGGAATAATCGAGAACTGATCAACAGTTTTTTCTATATTATCCTCCTGTGAATTTTCTAAACATTTCAAATTCCTCGAGCCCATTCCGTTTAACCCTAAAGTTGACAGCAATGTAAACAACAAGGCCACAACAAGTTTATTTAACGCATAATTGCTCATAATATAAATTTAGTTTATTGGGTATTGACCGCAAAATTTGCTTACTTTATGGTTCTTCTGTTTATCTATTATGTGAAAAAAAATCATATCCATCATAAGATATTGAAATTAAGTCACTTGACTAAAGATAATCAGAAATCAATTAACAATCCTTGGGCCTTCCAGGTTCAAAATCTTTACTCAACTCCCTTTCAAGTAAAGATTTTTTAGAAATCAATGCATACAATTGTAACAGAGAATGTCGCATTTAAAATTGTATTGTTGGTCTTTCTTTTAAAATCATAATATTGTATTTTTTGTATTTCGGCGAAGTCGAAGTCTAACCACGTTATTTAAGAAAGTAAATGCCTTCGTGCGTTTGTTTTTTTAGATTATACTAATTAAACATAATTATGAACTTCAATTTCATCCCTCCTGAAATTTGTCCAAGCTATCAATTCATTAAAAGATCTTGTCTTTTACTGTTTGGAATCTTCTTTTCCCTAATAAGTATTTCAGCCTCAGCACAAAACGGAAGTTGTAGTTTTAGTGCCGATGCACTTTGTCAGGACAACGGCACTTACACTTTGATTATTTATGCTACTGGGAACTCAGGAACCTTGGAGGCAAATGATCCCAATGCATTAAGTATTGTTTCTTATCCTTCGCCGGTTAACTTCGATGAATATGGTTCTGCTTATATTTTGGTAAGGTATAATGGCGGGGTGGATTACAATGTTGAAATGACTGGGAGTGGAAATGATTGTGGAACTTTTCTGGTCAATGGAGAAGGGCCATGTTGCAATATTTGCAGTGATGGTGATCCTTGTACAATAGATATAAGCGATCCAGTAAGCTGCGATTGTTCTTATACACCAGTTGATTGTTCAAACGACAATATCTGCCCATCCATTATGGCTGATGGTCAGGCAAACTGGCCATCAAATATAGATCCAGCTACAGCATATCACGGAATGACGGTTGAAATGGAATGTAATCAAATCACCTATTTTGACGAGTCTTTCGTAACTGTGGTAGATTGCAGTGAAACAGATGTTATTTTCAGAGAGTTGCTTTTAGATGTTGGAGATTGTGAGGAGGATGGATACCTTCAGAAATTATATTGCTATTGGTATGCAGTGGATGATTGCGGTAATTCCTCTACTTTTGGCATGGTTGTTAATCTTGTTGATACTCAGGGACCAGTTGTACAAAATCCACCTGATGACTTTTGTGGTTCTGAGGCCATGACATTAGAAGAACTTGATAATTATGTTCCAGCGCCTTTGCAATTCGCGGACAGCTGTGGTTCTCATATTGTTTACGGTCCATATGTCAATAGCAATGACAATTGTGATAATTATGAAGTTTATTATAAGTGGCTGGCAATAGATGACTGTGGCAATAGCAGCAGCTATATACAAACTATCTGCATAGTCGATGCTTGTCCCGAAGAAAATGAACCTTATTGCACATTGACTCAGCAATTTTATGGCAATTCAAACAACGTTCACAATGGTGAAAGTTCTTTAAGTTTGCTTAATCAACTGTTGGCGACACCTGTTGTGCTTGGATTGCCCGGAAGATCTTTGACGCTTTCACAATCATCTTGTATTTTTGGAATGTTGCCTGCTTCTGGTATGTCAACACAGCTTCCATTTGGTGACAAAATAAAAGGAAGTATTTGCAATCCTCTTAACAACAATTTGGTTAGTCAGGCATTGACCATGGAGTTAAACATTCGACTTTATCCAGCCTTGGCAAATCTTGTATTATCAGAGACTTGTTTGACCTTTAATTCTAACGTTTTGAATACATTGGGGATGGGGGCAACAGTAGCCGATTTAATGGATTTTGCTAATCAGGGACTTGGAGGACAATTGGAAAGTGGGCTCGGTACTATTGCTGCCGCCTTGGCAAGTATTAATCATTCCTTTTATGGATGCGAAATCCCATGTCAAACCAACAGAGAGATATTTTTTGGTGAGGAAAGTGATTGTAGTTCTAAAATAATTTGCCAACCAAGAGCCATTCCAACAGTTGCGAAAGACTTTGTAAAAATTGAGTTTGAGTCAAATATAAATTCTGATGCTCAATTCTTAGTTTACAACTCAAAAGGTGAACTAGTGGATCTCGTAAATTTTGAAGCGTCACAATACTACAATAATCAAACATTGAATATTTCCAATTTACCGGCTTCGATGTATTTGATCCAGATTCAAATTAAAGGAGCAGTGGAAACGGTTAAGTTTATCAAAAACTAGTTTTATACCAGATATCCCAAACCATATTGTTGTTGGCAAAAAGAGGTAAAGAAGGCTAAAAGCTGAAAAAAGCTCACCAAAAATTGAATTCTTAGAATAAATTTCCCAAAATGAGACAAAAAATCTCTTTTGGGAAATTTATAATTTTTGACATTTCTATAAAATTGACTACTAGTTACTTGATCGATATTTCTAATATTATTCCACAAATAAAATTTGATTTATTGCAATAATTAGAAGGCTATTTTCCCAATTTGAGATTTTTTTTTCATTCTAAAATTGTATTCCATACTTTTCTGAGCTAACTTTGTTTCATTATTAGGCATATTTTTTTTCAAAATTTTATTTCTAATGATAATTTAATTCCCCTCTACACATTTCACTTTATTTTTTTTACTAACAATTTTTAATTTTTCCCTCCAATTAAGAATGAGAAAATACCTTTCTCTATTGTTGTAATTTTTTCATAGTTCATTCTGAAGACATTTGATTTTATCAATTGGCCTTTTGAATTTTCGTCATTCCTTTTTCTTGTAAAAAGGTCAACAGGATTTTTTTATCTAAAAAGAACAAATCATGAAATCTTATTTATTCTCTCCAAAGATGATTGGAGCAAAAAGGCGGGTAAAATTTTGTTTGTGTTTTCTTGCCCTATTATTCAACATTGGTTTTTTAATGGCTCAAGATACTCCATGTAACAATGAAATCAATTGTGACGATGGCATTTGTTACACCATTGATTACTTCAATGGCAACACTTGTGAATGTGTGCATTTGGGAGCACAACCTAATTGTGATGATGGCTCTGATTGTACAATTGATTATTTCAATAACAATACTTGTGAGTGCGTTAATTATTCAGCCAATGGAAATTGCGATGACAACAATGATTGCACTGTAGATTCATATGATGAGAATACTTGCGAATGCATCAATACTCCCATTGCTTGCGATGAAGATGAGTTTCCGGAAATTGTATTTGATCAAAATGCTAATTGGCCAGAAGGGATTGGATATTTAGACATCACCCAAGGCGAGGAATTTTATACAGCCTGTAATTCGCCTGTATTTTTTGACGAATCATTTATTCTTGCAGAAGATTGTAAAATAGCCAATGTTACCTTTAGAGAATTGCTATTGGACAATGGTGTTTGTGAGAGCGATGGATACATTCAAAAGTTGTATTGTTACTGGCAGGTAAGCAATCATTGTGGCAACACAAGCACTCTTGGATTTGTCATGCATGTTGTTGATGAGACTGCTCCATTTTTTCAAAATCCACCTTCTGACTTATGTGGTGAAAATGCAATAACTATAGCAGAGCTAGATGCATATGAACCTAATATTGGAAACGTTATTGACAATTGTGGTTCTGTTGAAATTGAGGGGCCTAATATTATTGGTCAAGTAGATTGTGAGAATGATGAAATCACCTATGAATGGATAGCACATGATGAGTGTGGCAACAGTTCTTCACATACCCAAACAATTTGTATTACTGATGCATGTGACAACAGAGCTAGGCCAAATGCCTGTACTTTGACTCAACAATTTTTGGGAACAAAATACAATCAACATGACAATATGTTCAGTGTTGATTACATTAAAAAAGCCTTGACTGACCAAAATGAACAGAACGACCCAATAGTTTTAGGACGTCCTGGTCGTTCATTAACAATTTCTGATGCAGATTGTATTATAGGAATGTTACCTGGCCCAGGACCTTCACATCCATTGCCTGGAGCTGATTTGACTACCGGTAGTTTTTGTACAAAATTAAATAACAATATTGCTTCTCAAACCCTAACATTGATTATAAACAGCAGACTTGATCCATCAATATTGGATATCATACTTTCGGAAAGTTGCTTGACTTTTCCACAAAATGTACTAAATGATTTAGATGCCTATTCGGCCAATCCTAGTGTTTCTGATTTATTAAATTATGCTCATGACGGATTGAGTGGCTTGGTGAATATTCCGCTGGGATATATTGCTACAGCTGTTGCTCAAATAAACCAAGGATATTACTTGTGTAACAATCCTTGTGAAGTTGACAATCGTTCTGATTTTGAAGATGTTTGTGTTGGCGGTGATGCTTTATGTAATATAAAAATCAGCCCAACAGTAGCCAATAGCACAACCCAAATTACTTTTGTTGCCAATGAATCTCATGAGGCAATTCTTCAAGTATTTTCGGCAAACGGCCAATTGGTGATTGAACAAGGAGTTGAAGTTTATGAAGGCCTCAATCATTTCGAATTAGATGTTTCCCCATTAATTCCATCCATGTATTTTGCTCGCATCCAAATGCGAGAAACAATGGTGAATGGAAAGTTTTTCAAAGGTAAATAATGATGTTTCTAAATTCAAAGTTTGAATATTAGAACTGCCAGATAAAATATCTTTGCAAATAATTGTCCCTCTACTAAGTCTCCCGTTTTTTTTTAAACGGGAGGCTTTTTTATGGGTTTGGGAGAGATGCAACAAATCGCTTTGCCACTTTTTTTGTATTTTTTCGAGTTGGTTGTTATCTTTCGAGGTGATCTGAATCAATCAGTTTGTTTTCACCGTTGACCATGATGGCATATTGAAATCCTGGTTTGAGTGCATAGGCTCCATAATTACCCTCCTTGTCCAATGCTAAATAGCCAACCTGCACATTTTTAATATCTTCTTTTTTGGCAATTCGCAAAATGGCTTCTTCGCAAGCTTCTTGTGGTGATCTTCCTTGACGCATTAATTCTACAATAAGGAAAGATCCTAGAGTTTTCATCACCAATTCACCAACGCCTGTTGCTGTTGCTGCTCCAATTTCACCATCAACAAACAATCCAGCACCGATGATGGGAGAATCCCCTACTCGACCATGCATTTTATATGCAAGGCCAGAAGTGGTACAAGCTGCAGATAAGTCACCAAAAGAATCCAGTGCTAGTAAACCAATGGTGTCATGATTGCTATCATCGTAAATCCAAGGTTTGTATTTGGCATCTTTTTGCCATTCCATCCATTTCGCTTTTGCCTCAGCAGTCAGCAAGTTTTCTTTTTCAAAGCCATTTTCGAGTGCAAATCTCAAGGCACCCTCTCCGCTTAACATTACATGAGGGGTGTTATCCATAACTTTTCTTGCTACAGAAATTGGATGCTTTATGTGTTGCAAATAGGAGACTGAGCCACAATTACCAGTTTGGTCCATAATACAGGCATCAAGTGTTACGTTTCCATCTCTATCAGGCAATCCACCTAAGCCAACGGAACTGACATTGGGATCAGCTTCTGGAATTTTCACACCAGCTTCTACCGCGTCAATTGCTTTGCCATTTGCTTTCAATATATTCCAAGCGGCCTGATTGGCTGGGATTCCATGATTCCAAGTGGACAAAACGATGGGGCTTGTTTTAGGTTGAATAGGTCCAGCCATGTTAGGAGATTTCTGAGCATAGCCATATTTGCCTAAACTAAGACCAAGTCCTGTTAACATTGAATTTGTCAAAAATTTTCTACGATTTGCCATGGTGATAAAATTAAGGAAATTGACTTCAGAAATGGTGCCTTAGTTTAATGAGAAGCATTTTAGCATAATTAAACATATCGTACTTTATCAACTGTTTGATAAAAATACTAATTATAGACATTAAGTTAAGTAAAAGAAATAACTTGGCATTAAAGAATCAACAATGCATGCAAATTTTTATTAATTTAAATGTATCGCCTGAAATTTTTATTACGCAATTTCACATTGATGATTAATTAATTTAGATGGATTATCTGTTAGTATTTTTGTGGTGTGTTTTATCAGCAAGTATAGTTCCGATATCATCAGAGCCTTATTATATGAGTGTAGTGGTAAAATATCAAAGTATGTATTTGCCTTTGATTATTGCCACTATTGGAAATACTTTGGGAGGATTGACAACATTTTTGATCGGTAGAAAAGGCGGAGAGATAATTGTAAAGAGGGCCTCGGATAAGAACAAGGCCAGGTATGATCAAGCAGTAAACTTCATTCATCGCTTTGGTCCGGTCTCTATGCTGATTTCATGGATTCCGCTATTTGGTGATGCTATTGTAAGTATTGGTGGCGCTTTAAAATTACCAGTAGCACGATCTACTTTTTGGATGTTTCTAGGTAAATTTTTCAGGTATTTATTACTTGGAGCAATCGCGTTGGGAATTTGGAATTAAGTACACGATTATAAGTGATTAAGACTAAAGAGGCAAAAAACCTTATGCTGAAATATTACATTTCATAGAATTGTTCTTTACACTTTGAGAAACCATAATTTTCATTTCAAATTTTGGAATATAGAACGAGAATTTACTTCCTTTGTCAGGTACTGATTCTGCCCATATTTTACCTCCATGCAGTTCAACAATTTTTTTGCAATGAGCTAGGCCGATACCGGTACCACTGACATGCCTCGCATTTTCAAGACGTTGGAATATATTGAATATTTTTTCTTTTTGATTGGAATCAAAGCCGATTCCATTGTCTTCAATAGAGAAAAACCAAGCGTTTTTATTTTCTATAAAACTAATATGCACCTTAGGAGCAACATCCGGTTTGCTGTATTTGATTGCGTTTGAGATGAGGTTTTGAAACAAGGATCTTAAATCAGATTGAAATCCAAATATTTCTGAAACTTTATCAAAAGTAACTTCAGCATTAGAGTCATTGATTTGAGTTTCTATATCCTTAAGTACATTTGAAATCAAACTTTGAGTATCAATAAACTCTTTTGAATTTCCTGATTTTCCAATTACGCTATAGGCCAGCATATCGTTGATCAAATTATCCAACCTGTTCCCTGAATCAAGAATAAAACGAATAAACATTTTGGCTTCAAGATCCAATTGATCGCCTTTTTTTGACTTTAGTAATCCAACAAAATTTAGTATGGTTCTTAAAGGTTGTTTTAGATCGTGGGTGGTGATGTAGGCAAACTGTTCTAAATCGGTATAAGCGATCTCTAATTTATTTAAATTTTCATGAGCATTTCTATTCATTTTAGAAAGCTCATTGTTAACTTTTGATATTTCCTCATTGGCCTCTTGAAGATCTTCAATTGAGGCATTTAAATAATTTTTAGTTACATTGATATCCTTGTTTAGCCTCTTAAGCATAAAATCATACTTGGAGCATTTAATTTTTGACTCCTTTATGATTTCATAAATTAACAATGATTGATCAATTGTTGTATTAGGATCATTTAATAACCTTTCAAAAAGATCATCTACTACCTCGTTCAATTTTCAATTTGTTTTAAGGTTATTAAGGAAGTGGTTGCGTTGTGAAAATCACAGGCAACAGAGTTTCTTGATTTACCTATTTCACCATAAGCCAACATTCCAGCCATGGGTAAATTCCAATGCGAGCGAATCCCTTTAATTTCATCTTGTAATATAGGACCAAAGGCTGTATGTCTGGCTTTGCAAGAAACCATAATCAAAGCTTCTGCATCTTCTACTGTTTTTGAAAACTCTTGAAAATTATTGATTGAGTTATCCACTTCTTGGAAAGTAGGTGGATTACAAAACTTAAAAACATCGCCTTCATCCACACCACCAGCTAGAACCAATGAATTATCTTCTGAATTCAATTGTAAAATCGACCTTAGCTTTGTAGTCCCATTTTTTTCATTAATGATTTCCAATGGGTACTCCCATGGCACTGTTTCTATTCCAACATTGGTATTAAAAAACTTATTGAACACCTCCAAAGCTGGTTTATTATCTATTTCATATAGTATGTTTCCGTTCGCTTTTGTCATCACATTTTTTCTACCCAAGCCTTCCCATCCACTTACAGCACGACCATCAATTTGAATTTTATCCTCATCCAAAATTAATGCTACAATGCCATCTTCATGAATTTGGTTTTTTGTAAAACTTAATGTTCTTTCGAATCTGGTTCCGTCTCCTGCTAAACCGCCAAATATTCCAGCATTTAGTCTCAACTTGCTCTTTAATCCTTCTACTACCTGGGCTCCATCTCGTGAAAGTCCAGAAGAAAAGAATATTACCCCAGGATTGGAGAAACTTTGAAGTGCATGCTCCGCAATTTTTTCTGAAGCATGAAACTCATTTTCACATTCGGAAAATGAAAAGTTTTGAATTTCAAATAATGATTTAGGTAAATCCAATAACATTAATATTGTAGAGTCCTCTACAATTTCATCGTTAAAAATAGAACCAGCTGTTGAACAGCCAATAACCTCTAATGAAACAGAGGATAAGTGATTCAATAATTCTGAGACGTACTCGACATTATTGGCAAAAACAATACAAAGCGTAGGTTTAAACCCGTCCATCTGTAATATTTCAATTTGAGATTGAATATCATTGGTGGATTGGCCATCTATAATTCGAACATTCATAATTTATGAAATTAGATGCGGATGGGTAGACTGTTAAGAAACGATTATTGTAAACAAGATGGGATTTTAAGACAACCTTTCATTTAAAGATTTTAAATACTCAATGGTCAAAGGTTTGTTTATAAATTCCATTACCATAGGATTTTCTTGAAATTTTTCTCGATCTTTTGGATTCAAAGAAGTAGACAACATTATAATAACAGGAGGAGTATCCAAATTATAATCTTTCAGATGATTCAAGAATTCCCAACCATTTATTTCAGGCATATTTATATCCAGAAAAATCACGTCTGGAATTTCTTCCACGCCTATTTCAACATCTTTAAAATATTTCAAGGCGTTTTTTGGCGATAGAAAAGATTTGGTTTCTTCGACAACTGAAGAATCCTTGGCTATTATTTCATGATAATAATTGGTTGGGTAATCATCGTCTATAAAAAAGATACATTTAAACAAATCCATAAAACTCAATTCCTAAAAAGTTAAAAAATAAAAACCAATAGCTGAATGCTATAGCCTGTAATAAAGAGGATAGAAATGCTGTATCAAATTATACGAGAAAACAATGAATGAGTTTTAAATTAGCTATTAAATCTAAAAAGGTTTACAATTGTGTTTAAAAAAGTCTTGCGAGTGTCATTTTCAAGCTCAACATAACCATCGAATAAGTATGGATACTCTATTATTCTATTGTTTGGCAGTTTTAATAATTATTTCATCGGCAAAAACCCAACATTTATTGCCAGCCCCCTTATGATATGGTGGGCAAACTCCGAGACTTTTAATCTTCACTTTAAGGAATCTAAGTTCAGTTTCTAGCTTCAATCCCAATTCATTGAGAATGCTTCCTTTCTTCTTTGGTGAAATTTCATTTTCGATCACTCCAATTGAACTGAATGTTATTCCATCCTCAGACCCTAAGAACTCAACCCATTCCGGCATGAAAATCCAAGAATTTTCATCCTGAAGAAAACCCACAGCCAATTCACTAACCATTTTCATTTCACCCAAATCAACAATGGCCTCTATATCCTTTCCTTCATAGCCTTGCCATTGACCAGTTCTAAAATCTCTTCCGCCTCTGATAAAATCAATTAGGGCCATGTCTCCTCCACCCGAATAATGCGAAGCGTACTCACTATTCAATTCAATTTTTCTCTTTTCGGGAATCTTATAAAAATTCGAAGAAACGATTGAACTGGAACCATTATCAGGATGAACGACATAGGCCTTGATTTTAGTCGATTCCTTTATTTTTATTGGTTCTGAATAGATTGTCGATTTCAAGGTTGGAATAGAACCATCAATTGTATAGAATATTGGCGAATCTGAAGCCAATCCCTTTATCTCAACTAATGTGCTGTCTTCGAATGCTTTTTTTCCATGAAAATATGGAGTCGCACTTATCAAGTTGTCTGTTATTTTTGAGATCGGGCGACAAATTTCACTAGAAGCCCAATCCTCATTTTTCTCATTCGTCATTTCCAATCTTAAAATTCCGCCATTGAGAAGGGTATTGTGTTCAAGATATGAATTGACCCATTCAGACCCATTCAGTGTCGCCGATCTAATGTAAATATTTTCACTTGAGTTACTAGGAGCTTCAATCGTAAAACGATTTCCGTTTTCAAAATTAACATGGACCTTGGAAAAAACAGGGGATCCAATTGCATAAATATTGCTCCCTGGAGTAACTGGATAAAAGCCCATTGCACTAAAAACATACCAAGCAGACATTTGACCACAATCTTCATTCCCAGACAAACCATCTGGTTCATTGCTGTAAAGCGTGCTGGTTATTTGACGAACCTTCTCTTGACATTTCCAGGGCTGACCTGCATAATTGTAAAGGTAAGCCATGTGATGACTCGGTTCGTTTCCATGAGCATACTGTCCGATTAAACCGGTAATATCAACTTGTTCTCTTCCAGCCAAATCCGAATTGGTGCTAAACATGGTATCGAGTTTATTTGCAAATGCTTCTTGACCTCCCATTAAATCCATCAAACCACTTACATCCTGAGGAACATAGAAACAATATTGCCAGGCATTGGCTTCGGTAAAATGAAAATTAACCTCCTCAGGAACAAAAGGTTCAAACCAATTGTTGTTTTGCTTTGCGCGCATAAATCCTGTTGAAGGATCAAAAATATTTTTATAATTTTGTGCCCTTCTGATAAAACGTTCATAAATTTCTGTTTTATCCATGGCCTTTGCCATTTGAGCAATACACCAATCATCATAGGCGTATTCAAGAGTTTTGGAAACTGATTCAGACTCTTTATCTCCAGAAACAAAACCCAGCTCTTTGTAAGAATCCAAACCCAAATGATCTTGGTCTGCTGCATGAACCATTGCTTCTAAAGCAAGCTCAGCATCAAATGAATTTATACCTTTTAAGTAGGCATCAACAATAACTGGGATAGAATGGTAACCGATCATGCAACCCGTATAGTTTCCTGCCAATTCCCAAATAGGCAGAATGCCTCCATCTTGATGTTGCCTCAAAAAGGTGTTTATAAAATCATTTGTTCGATCCTGTTCAATCAAAGTATAGAGCGGGTGAGTGGCCCGATAAGTATCCCAAAGAGAAAAGATGGTGTAGTGATCTCCATCTGTCTGATGATTCTTTGCATCCATACCACGATAATTTCCATTGGCATCATTGAATATATTCGGTGCGATCATGTTGTGATAAAGCGCCGTATAAAAAATGCTTTTATCATTTTTTGTCCCTCCTTCAACTTCTATTTTTCCAAGTTGTTTGGTCCATTTGGCCTGCGTTTCAGCTTTTGTTTTTTCAAAATCCCAGTGGGGAATTTCAGCATCCAGATTGGCAATAGCGCCTTTGATGCTTGTTGCTGAAATTCCTACTTTTACTTTTAATTCTGTTCCAGACAAAAACTCAAAATAAGCCTTTCTAGGTTTTTGGCCAGAGACTGAAAAATCAAAATCACTGAAATAAATTTCTTCTGAAAAATCTATTACGAAGTATACTCTTTGATCTTCAGCCCAAGCTTTAGACTTTCGATAGCCAGTAATTCGATTATTGGAAACCATATTAATTTGAGCATCCAAAACTTGATCGCGATGTTCAAGGTCAAGTATGATATAGGGTTTATTCTCTTCAGGGAACGTGTATTTGTGAAATCCGACTCTTTCAGTAGCCGTCAATTCTACCTGAGTTTTACAATCTTCTAAATAGACAGAGTAAAATCCCGCCTCAGCTTTTTCATTTTCTTTTTTGAAATTTGAGCCATAGCCAAAGTCGCCATCTGCGCCGTTGTTGTAACTGAATTTATCGACCATCGGCATTAGCAAAACATCACCATAATCCGAAACACCCGTTCCACTCAAATGAGTATGACTAAAGCCGTAAATCAAGGAATCGGTATAATGATAACCTGAACAGCCATCCCAACCCGTCAATCTAGTATCTGGACTAAGTTGCACCATGCCAAAGGGTGCTGTAGCTCCTGGATAGGTATGTCCATGACCACCAGTACCGATGAACGGATTTACAAATTCAATCTGGGCAATAGCAGAACCAGAAAACAAAATAAAGACTGCAATGTAAAGTAATGAATAGCAACGCATAGGCTCATTTATATGCTTGAATATACGCAATTGTTAGGCCAAAGTAAAATGGTTTAAAAATGGTTTAAATCTTCCCTTGCCATCTGCAAAGTAGGGCTATTATTGAAAAGACATGCAATTCAGGCTTGTAAGAACTGTGGATCTTGCTTGAAGCCAATGTTACCTTGTGATGCGAATGGATTTCCGCAGGATGTGCATGGTAACCAAATGGATTTGGCCAGGTGGATTGGGACAGTTGGATTGACGTGGGTGGATTGACGTGGATGGATTGACGCGGATGGATAGAATAGGATGGATTGACGCGGATGGATTGTGTAGCCGCATGAGATGCGGCTCTACGCGAGGTGAATCATCACCTGATTCTTTTCAACGGCTTCGCCTGTTTTGACCTCTATTGATTTTACGATCCCTTCACCTGGTGCTTTAATCATATTTTCCATTTTCATGGCTTCCAAAATCAATACAGGATCACCTTTGCTCAATTCATCTCCGACTTGAACTTTAATCTCAAGAACAAGACCTGGCATTGGTGCTTTAATTTCGTTTACTTTACTAGTCAACTGGTTACTCATTCCCAGTTTTTCCAACAACAAATCCATTTTATCCTTTACCTCAATAGCGTAAATATTGTTGTTGACTTTTATTTTGAATAGTTTTTCCTCTTTGTTGAAATCAACTATTTCAGCATTGAAAGATTTGGAGTTTTTAATGATATGATAACTATCTCCTCCTGTATGTTCAATAGACCAATCGGTCCCAGTTTTGGGATCCAAGTCAAACTCTTCCTTACCGTTTACTTTCAATTTGTACATTTCAAAAAAGATATTAGATTCTAGAATTTAGATGTTACCGAAGCTTTTGTCAGAAACTGAACAAAAGTAAAATAAAACATTTACAATCTTTTATAGAGAATATGGAAATTTAATCATATACCATCAACTATCATACTTAAAAACTGTTCTTCTGTCAAAACAGACACTTCAAGATCTGTGGCCTTTTTCAGCTTAGAACCTGCTTTAGCTCCTGCCACCAAAAAATCTAATTTTTTACTCACTCCACTGACCACTTTCCCTCCATTTTGTTCGACCATGTCTTTGGCTTCATTTCGGCCCATTTTCTCTAAAGTGCCAGTGAAAACGAAAGTTTTCCCAGCTAAAATCTGATTTCCTGTATTTTCTTTTATCTCCTGAGTGAAATTTAAGCCTGCTTCTCGTAATTCCGCAAGAATTTGCAAATTATTTTCATTGTGAAAATATTCGTGAACGCTTTCAGCAACTATTGGCCCGATGTCTTCCATGGCCTGAAGAGTTTCAAGGTCAAAACCTTTTAACTCAATAATATCTCTGATATTTTTCGTCAGTACTTTGGCTGTCCCTTTTCCCACATGACGAATTCCCAAAGCATATACTAATTTATGAATGGGTTGAATTTTTGATTTTTCTATACCGACCGTTAAATTATCAATAGATTTTTGCCCCAATCCTTCCAATTCTTTGAGTTGATCGTAAGGGAGTTTATAAATTCCTGGAATATTTTTCAAAAAGCCTTCATCGTAAAATCTTTTCACCTGACTCTTTCCAAAGCCTTCAATATCCATTGCATCTCTTGCTACGAAGTGAATCATTCCTTCCACCACTTTGGCCGGACAGATTGAGTTTTCACAACGCCAAGCTGCTTCTCCTTCCACTCTTTTCAATTCCGTTTCACATTCTGGACAATGGCTTGGAAAAACGACCTGCTCTTCGCTTCCATCTCTGGCCTCAGGAATTACTCTTACAATCTGCGGTATCACATCTCCCGACCTTTCTATTATGACCGTGTCTCCAATATGAATGTCTTTTTCTTTGATGTAATCTTCGTTGTGAATTGAAATTGAGGAGACCGTAACTCCAGCTAAATGAACTGGATCCAATTTGGCAACAGGAGTAATGGCTCCTGTTCTTCCAACTTGAAATTCTACATTCAATAGTTTTGTTGAAGATGTTTTGGCCTTAAACTTATAAGCTATTGCCCAGCGAGGATGGTGGGAAGTTGAACCACAAATCTCCTGCAAGTCAAGGTCGTTGACCTTCACCACCATTCCATCAATTTCATAAGGATAATCGGCTCTCTTCTCTTCCCAGTCTGAGCAAGCTTTGATGGCCTGTTCGATATTTTCACAAACTGTTATTTCATTCATGGGCGCCTTAAAACCCAAATCGTATAATAGTTGCAAAGTTTCATGATGCGTTTTTAATGATTTCCGAAGGATGGTATCTCCATTTTCATCAATGGCATAACCTGTGAAATAGACAAATGCTTCCAAGCCTCTTTGGGAGACTTCTTTCGAATCCTGCATTCTCAAACCACCCGAAGCAGTATTCCTAGCGTTTGCAAAAACCTTTGGCTCAGAACCAATGTTTTTCTCTCCCTTTTCCTTCAATTCCTGCCAGTCCGATTTATCTTGTTTTTGTTGTTCGACCATTTTATCAAAAACATCCTTGCGTATCAAAACTTCTCCACGAATTTCAATTTTCTGAATCCCTGCCTGTTTAAAGTTGGCGGACAATGGAATCGATCTGATCACTTTTGCATTGTTGATAATATCATCTCCCTTAACTCCATCACCTCTTGTTGCAGCAACGAACAAATTGTCGTTCTCATAAACCAATGAAATTCCTGCACCGTCAAATTTAGGTTCAACGGTATAAACAATATGCTCTTGGTCGGTCAACTTTTTAACACTTTCATCAAAATCTTTCAAATCTTCGGCATTGTAAGAGTTGTCCAAAGACAGCATTGGGGCAATGTGTTTAACAGAAGGAAAATCTTTGGTCAATCCAAAGGCTACCCTTTCTGTTGGAGAGTCTTTCGATTTGAAATTGGGGTTCGCTTCTTCCAATGCTTTTAGTTTTTTGAAGAGTGTATCATAATCCAAGTCTGAGATGATTGAATCTGAAAGAACATAGTACCTCCAATCATGAAAGTTGATTACTTTTCTTAGATCATCAATCAGAATCTCCGGTATGGCTGAACGGGAATCTTTTAAAAGACTCTGTCCCAATTTTATTAATTGCTGTGTTGTTTTTTTGTCGTACATGGTTGCTAATTAGAATCGAGAGGCAAAATAAAGACAATAATACCAGAATGAAAATGTTTACTAAAACAATTCATTAAACGGTCAATTTAAAATAGAATTGAAATAGATTTGATATGCATTTCACCTTTTTTAAGCCATTTTTAATAATACTTGATTATCTACGTTAAAATGATGAAATAGTATAAAATCAAGAACCAAATCTGACTTTTTTACATTATCTAAGTAAAAACAACTAGAATCATAATTAAGCCATAAGAATGCAAAAGCAAGAATATGTTGTCCTGGTAGATCAGGAAGGAAAGCCAACAGGGCTTGAAGAGAAACTAAAAGCCCACCAGTTGGGCCTATTACACAAAGCATTTAGTGTATTAATCTTTAATGATGCTGGTGAAATTTTACTACAACAAAGGAGTTTTGCTAAATATCACACTCCAGGTCTATGGAGCAACAGTTGTTGCAGTCATCCAAGAGAAGGGGAGACCTTGCCATCGGCAGTACAAAGGAGATTGCAAGAGGAATTGGGGTTTTCTACAGAAGTAAAGGAACAATTTTCATTTGTCTACAAATTTCAAGACAACAAAAGCTTGCTTTGGGAACACGAGCATGATACTGTGTTTACAGGAATTTACAATGGTCCAATAAATTTTTCAGAAGAAGAAGTCAATGCGGTAAAATGGATTTCACTGAATGATTTAAAACAATGGATAAAATCAGAACCAGCCATTTTTACTTTTTGGTTTAAAGAGTTTTTACCGAAAATTACCAATGAAATTAATTTAGTGAAATAAAAACATGCTAGATCCGATTTCACACTCCATAATAATTAAGGCCAACAGAGGAAAAGTCTTCAATGCCATTTCAAATACAAAGCATCAAAAAGAATGGTTTTTAAAAGGGTCATTTTCAGAATTGAGAAAAGGCCATTTAATAAAACTCACTTGGGAAGGCTGGGAGGATGGGCCGATGATAGATACCAGCACTTGCCCCATTCTTGAAATGGATGAGGGCAAAAAACTGATCTTTCAATGGTGGTCTGACACTCCAACTCAAGTTAGTTTTCACTTTAGTGCTCAATCAGGAAACTGCTTGTTAAGGCTTGAAGAATATGGCTATCCCAATTCTAAACGCAGTATTCAACGCTGCATAGCAAATGCTTGTGCCTGGGGAGAAGCACTCGTCTATTTAAAGAAGTATCTAGAAGAATAGCCTATCACTTTAGCCTTTACCAAAAAGGTGATTGGGATAAAATTACAAAGCCTTCTCGTCATTCAATCCCCAATTGTAATCAAGGTAATCTACTGAGGCTTCGTCATTGATTTTTACTTTGCTGTACTTGTTTAAAAAAGATTTTATCCCCTTGGGATTTGCACTGGTAAAATCACCACTGAACCAAGAAAATATTTTTGAAATTTTTATTTCCTCTGCAGCAATTTTATTCTTAGAAGAGTCATTGATAAATTGGCTTGCTGCATCTGCTAATTGTTCTTCCACTCTATTTGCCACAAAAGCCTCGTTTCTCAATGCAGGACATGAAACAGATGCACAATTGACGGCAAAGTGAATTCTTGGCTCTTCAAAGTCTTTTCTTAAAATGCTGTGTTCCAAATTATTCAAATCATAGGTCTGCCCTTCAATTTCAATAAACTTGACATCCCAGCTTGAATTGACAAATGGAATAGCCCCGCCAATATCTTTGATACTTTTAACGGGAAAATTATCAACTATCAATTTTACCGTAAAAGCATTGTAAGCATTGATCCAATAAACCAATTGTTCTTCTCTCGACCAATTGGCCTCATTTGGATGGTTTTGCTTAAGCAAATCTAAGTATTTGTTGAGTGTAAGCGAGTCACTGATAAACCCTTGATAGTTGACTCCACCATTGTCATTCACATGCGTTTTTAACAAAGAATCCCACAGCTTGTGTTGAACGGGTTTCGAAACTGATTTCACCTGCCGATGTTTTGTAGAACATTGTGGCAATAAAATCAAAAGAGATAATAATAATAAAAGACTTGTAAAACAAAATTGCCTTTTTGCAATCATAATCGAATAGTTTTTCACAAAGTAGTGCATTTCTAAATATTATTAGTCCAATCAATAATCCAATTCTGGTGGTCCATTTTTGGACTTATTGGAATACCACAAATCGTAATCGGTGGTTTGAACTGTCCCGTCTAGGTTCAAATCTGAATCGTTGTAAGTATTTAATATCGACGGTCCGCTTTTCCATTGATTGTAATCGGTGGTTTGAAGAACGTGATCATGGTTTATATCACCAGCAAACATAGCCGCCTGACCATTGGACAATAATTTTTGTTGATTGGTTTGAAATGCTTGATTGACTGTTGTCCTAAAATCATAGCTTATAGCCAGCGATCTCGTAAGCGCCTGCTTGCACATAACATCGAGATGGTTTCTGTGTCGCACAACAAAAAAATAAGAAGAATTGGCTGGGATCGACATCCTCAATAAAGAGCTGCCATCCAAATCTCTGATTCGACCATCTGATAACAAAATAGCCGCTTGCTGGTGAATGACAGAATTATTGGAAGAATCTTTCCTTACCTCAACCAAAATCCAATCGACCATATCTGAAGGAATAGCTGAAAGCATTTCAGTACCTGCATAATTGTAGGGAGCCGCATTGTAAGGCTGAGCCATGGGTATTAATCCATTGGCTGCCAATTCTGTTCGCATCAAATTCGAACTGGACATAAAAGGTCCTTCCAGCATTACATTCAAATCCAAATCCATTGGTTCACAATCATCTGGAAGGTTATTGAAATTGGTATCTGTGAAATCATTTCCTCCCGGGCAAATATCACAAAGATTCGGAACAGCATCCATGTCTATGTCTGCAAGTATTGTATTGTCATGGTTAAAGCTTGTTAAACCGTTCGCAGTAGTAAAATCAATGAGCCTATCCTCTCCACCAATGCTTACTAACAAGGAATCATGCGCTGCATTCCATGTGGTAATTGGCAAAGGGTCCCCTTGATTGAATGGATACAATAATATTTTAAAATCAGGAGCTATTGCATTGGACTCAACGACCAATCTGTGCAAAGAATTTGTCCCCTGATAAACAGTATCTTTATAAGCTGGACCATTTACATTTGTCCCTGAAAAGTTCAAAACCCTTAACAACATTTTTCTAGTTTCGCCAGGAGCGGAAACAATTACATCGTTCCGATAATCACAATCATCTAAATTTACATCGGTCGATTCAATTTCAAGATCCTTGGCAATTTGCCCAAGCCACTTATAGTTGTGAATAGTATTGTCTTTTTGAACATCGTCGATGATCAATGCAAAAGGATAATCACCTCTGAACATTGCCGCAGTCCTATAAACTCTTTGCATCGAATTGTATTGGCGTTTCACAATCCTTTCCAAATTCCCAGCATTGTTCCAATGTGCAAAATCGTAAAGGGGAATATTGTGGTATGGATAAATTCCATCCACAGATCTAAAATCATTCCATGTATTCAATTCTTTTTCCCATCCATTAATTCCCAGTTGTGAATGATCCTGAGTGGGCGACCTAGATTCCCAATCGTACTCCCAAGTATAAGCATAAGTGGCATCTCCTGAAATTTCAGCAAAATCTGCTTGCTCATTAAAGTTGAGAATTGTACCTGGCATCCTTGCCTTTCTTCCATCTCTGTTATTGATTGAAATTCCAACATCATCAACTAAAATACAAGAATGGTATGCTGTTTCTTGATAGTTTCCTCCAAAGGAATAAGGAAACCATATGCGACCCAATCCACTAAAAGCGATAGAGTTCCTATCTCCATGTGTATGTCCCCCCATGTCTTGTCGGCAATGAAAATGCAACAACAAGTCCTCTTCTTCATACCCACTTCTGATGATTCCCAAGCCTCTTTCTTCACCATAAAAACTCTCGCTGCCTAATGCACTCTGATTTTGAGTTTCCCAATCACCTGCTGTATAATCCTGTGCAAAAATTGCAGCCACTAACAAGTGTGTATGATAACCATTGGAGCTGGGTTCCACTTGTTGATAAACATAACCACTTGAACTTAAATCATACGATTTTTCAATAAAGTTTCTCCAAACAAAATCTATTTTACTGGAATTGGGAAAAGCCCATTTCAATCCAACAACATCATTCGGGTTGAATTTATACCCCCCGACAGTTGCATCCCAACCTGTACCGCCCCAAACATCTGTTCCTATAAAAGCATGTCCATATGGTTGAGTAATGGCAGGCAAAAAATTCTCTCCATAACTTTTTACATTGGGATGTCCCAACAAACTGTAACCCCTTTTGGAAGCGGCAACCAACATTGAAACAAACTGATAATTTTTGCCCATGCCCTCATATGGAACACCAGATTCATACCATCCATAAGTTAGAAAATTTCTATACGATCTCATGTATTCTTCCGTTAGACTCGCATTGTATCCTGGCTCATTTTCAATGGCTAAGTTCATGATCAACTCAAATGTATTTAATCCAACCCAATTACTGGTTGTAGAATAATGATCTGTTTGGCTTCCGTAGCGCGGTGAAGGTGGAATTACTTGAGCCAAAGCCATTCTCACCGTGTCTTGCTGAGTCGTGGTCATATTATTGAAATTCAAATCGTAACAATGCGCCATGTGCTCCCCACCAAACCATAAATAATCTGTCCAATCAATGTTTGGATCTGCCAAAATTGTCCCTGCCCAAAAAGTCATAGCCTTTGCCAGATCCAAAGCTCTATCATCGTAAGCTAAACCAGTATCAGGGTCTGTTTGTCCAGCATAAACCATACATTCAAACGCTTCACATGCCATTATACTGCATAGCAAATAACGTCGCTTGTTATCGGCTGTAGATAAGGCTCCAGGAACTTCATTTATTAAATCGTAATAATAATTGTGTGAATCCCACTTTCCAGCATTGCCAATGTATCGGTTTCCAAAACTGTCTAAACCGTAGCTTGTGTTGTGGTTGTATCCCCCTGCAACATAGCCCTTGTGCTGTAAGGTTGTATAGGCGTGAATTTGAGCCATGGCAGCCTGCCCACTTGTTGTATTCAACATTCTATTTTGAATTTCAGAAAACTCCGTGGGACCAAAAAAGATTCTAGGATGAATCCCAGTTGCGGGTGCATGCTCAATAGATCGTATTCCAGTATAATCAAAGGAAATTGGAATCGGTCCAAATTCACCTGTTGGATAGTTTGTCCAATTGTAGTCAAATCCGCCCGCTTGACTTTGTGCTTTGATGAAATTCATTTCACCTAAATAAAAAAAGACCAAAGTCAAAATAGAAAGAGGAACAGAAATCTTTTGAAATTTTAAATGCATGTTTTAGGTTTTCTGTAATTATTATGCTGTTTGTCTCTATAATTGTTATCCTATCAGCTAATTAGACCATTTTCCAAAATACAATTCAAAGTACGAATTTTTATCTAATCGATTGATCGAGAACTATTTTTACCTTTGTGTTGTTCTAATCTTTCCATCAATTCTTCATTTAAATTCTTTTATGAGTCAAAAAACAGACAAACCAAGTTTTAAAGAACAATTTTTATCGTACCGAAATCTACCCAAGTTTTTTATGTTGGTATGGAATACCAGTAAGACTTATACCGTTGTCAATGTATTCCTACGACTCATTCGCTCTGGTATCCCTTTGGCAATATTATACGTTGGAAAATTGATTATAGATGAAGTGATTTTCTTGATTGACGCTCCTGATGCTGATAAAACTGCCCTATGGATTTATTTGGCAATTGAGTTCGGTTTGGCCTTCAGCTCCGAGTTAATCAACCGAGTAACCAATTTGTTTGATTCCTTGTTGGGAGATTTATTTGCCAACAAAACTTCTGTTGCATTGATTAAGCATGCTGCAAAATTAGACTTGTATCAATTTGAAGATTCTGAATTTTATGACAAGCTGGAAAGAGCCAGGCGACAGACCAATGGTCGAACCCAGCTTTTAACGATGGTACTTGTTCAAGTTCAAGATATCATAAGTATTGTATTGCTATCTATTGGTTTGGTCTATTTTAGTCCTTGGTTGATTTTGATATTTTTCTTTGCAGTCATTCCTGGCTTTTTAAATGAAAGTATATTTAACCAAAGAATTTATTCACTCACAAGAAACTGGACCCCACAAAGACGAGAGCTTGATTACCTTCGTTTCATCGGTGCTAGTAATTTAACAGCGAAAGAAGTTAAGTCATTTGGACTTTCAGACTTTCTGGCCAACCGTTTTGAAAAAATATCAGATGAATATTATGCGGCTAATAAATCACTATCAGTAAAAAGATCTATTTGGGGCAGTCTGTTGTCTGGAGTTGGAACGGTAGCATATTATGGCGCTTATGTCTTTATTATTCTTCAAACCATATCTGCTTTTATAACAGTTGGAACCTTGACTTTTCTGGCGGGTTCTTTTAATAGAATGCGAAACATGCTGCAAGGAATTATGAATCGTTTTTCCTTCATTGCAGATCGAACAATGTACTTACAAGATCTTTTTGATTTCTTTGAAATGGATGCTGAAATCATTGGGGATTTAAGCAGCTTGCCACTCCCCCAACCCATTCAGACAGGAATAGAGTTTGAAAATGTAGGATTTCAATATCCCAATTCTGACAACTGGGTTTTAAGGAATTTGAGTTTCAAATTGAGACAAGGAGAAAAGTTGGCATTGGTTGGCGAGAATGGAGCTGGTAAAACTACTTTGGTAAAATTGATTGCAAGATTGTATGAACCGACAGAAGGAAGAATTTTATTGGATGGAAAAGACATCAAATCTTATAAGCTGAAAGAGTTGCGAGAAAGCATTGGAATTATTTTTCAGGATTATGTACGTTTTGAAATGAAAGCCAATGAAAATATTGCGATTGGTAAAATTGAGTCTTTAAAAGAAGAAGACCGAATTGCAGATGCGGCTAACAAAAGTTTGGCAGCCGATGTCGTTGAAACATTACCGGACGGATTCAATCAAATGCTGGGAAAAAGATTTGAAGGAGCTGTCGATTTATCTGGAGGGCAATGGCAAAAGATCGCTTTGGCAAGAGCCTATATGAAAGAAGCACAATTGCTGATATTAGATGAACCAACTTCTGCATTGGATGCCCGTGCGGAGCATGAAGTTTTTCAAAGATTCACAAAGTTGATCGAGGGGAAAATGGCTGTATTGATTTCACATAGATTTTCAACAGTCAGAATGGCGGATAGAATTTTGTTCTTAGAGAACGGCAACATCCTTGAACTTGGAAGCCATGAAGAGTTGGTAGAACTCAATGGAAAATACGCTGAATTGTTTCAGTTGCAAGCCGAGGGTTACAGATAAATATTCATAATAAAATTGAAAACATTTGTTTTAATAGTGCTATGCTTAATATTGATGGCCTGTAAAAAGACTGACGGTAATCAAGAAAACAGTGTGATTGGAAACTGAGAGTTAATCTCAAAAGAAGACATTTCTAATGGGAATATTGAAATTTATCCTGATTCTTTAGATTCTAAAATAAAAATAGAATTCACCACTGACTCCGTTCAATTGGTTGCTTGTGATCTATTATTAGGAAGTGGTTATTATGTGTTGGATGAAAATGAAAATTTGGAAGTTTCGGAGTTTACATTTATTGAACCATGTTCATTAAATGGATGGGTTGAAATAGTAGCAAATTGTATTGTCCACTCACGCTATGTAGATTTTAATGAAGGGCCTTTCAAAATCATATCTGGAGATTTGAATGATTTTTCATTACATTTTAGAAAAGAATAAAGACTCAAAAAACTTTTATAAAAAAGCTGATCTGATTGGATTCGAACCAATGCGCTGCCGCTTAACAGGCGGCTGCTCTGCCACTGAGCTACAGATCAATTTGTAAAAATTCTAAGCACCGAATAATGAATAACAGAACTCAACAAAAAAGTGCTTCACAACAATTCAAACAAAAAAACTAACACCAAACACCGTGACCGAAGAAGGTATCTTGTGGAAACCCAAGGACTCGAACCTCGAACTGTCGGGCTTCAACCGACCGCTTTTACCTGTTAAGCTAAACTTCCAAATCGAATTCTTATTGATAAGGGGGAATGTTAACAAATCATCCCCCCTAAAGAGTTCAATGAAATAACGATGTATTATTATCTCAATCTTTTAATTGTTTTCAATTCATTTCCAATAAGAAATGCTCTTTAATTTTCATAGCCACTTCTTTTGCAGACAAATCAGTATTGTCAATTTTATAAATCTTCTTTTCCAAAAATTCATCCTCTAATGAATTCATGCGATATTGCTTTTCATGCAACAATAAACCTTTTTCCGAACGCTCGACATTTCGCTTTGATTCTTTCTCTTTCAGACGATCTGGATGTTTGTTTCTTTCCAGTCTTACCGTCAAATCAGCTTTCAATTCCACAAAACAAATTTCTGCACCTTCTGCCTCAAAAATTGCTTCAATTTCATTGATGTATTCATTGTCTTCTTTTTGGTCAAATGCCCAGACAATTGTAAAAATCAAACCTGACAAATCACTCTTGGCAACCTCTTTAAAAATTCCGAAACGAATAAGCTTGTCCAATCGCTTGAATGGAGGAGTACTCCAATCAAAAAATTGATTGACCAATTCTAAAGACATATGATTGTGAAACAATTTATAGCCTGTTAATTTCCCCAATTCTCGCCCAACTGTCATTTTACCAGCAGCGGGTGGTCCACAAACAATTACTAGTTTCATATCATTTTTTTTAGCAACTCAACCTTTAAAACCTAAAACCGTACAGAATTAGAATAAAAAAAGGCCTCTTTGAGATTCAAAGAGGCCTTTTAAAAAAATGTGTAGTTATATTCAAATAAACACAGCCTCCTTATGATTAGAATTGAATCTAAAACCAAGGAATGAATTCATGTTTAAATTAGTATTGCCCATTGTTCTATTCTTTTGAAATAATCTACAAGTCGTTGTTCAATTTATATACAATAGTGAATTGGTATTAGTTCCTTAGATACAAATTTTATTTATAGCTCATACGCAAATTCAATTCACACAATAACAAAAAAATAGACCCACCAGGATTCGAACCTGGATCCCCGGAATCAAAATCCGGTGCACTAGCCTTTGTGCTATGGGTCTAAAAAATTGCAACGGCGACAAGACTCGGTCGCAAGCCCGGTCGAAATCGCATCTGCAGGGCCGGGTCGCCGGTGAGATCGAAACCGCTTAGATTATTGTAACGGCGACAAGACTCGGACGCAAGCCCGGTCGAAATCGCATCTGCAGGGCCGGGTCGCCGGTGCGATCGAAACCGCTTAGATTATTGTAACGGCGACAAGACTTGGACGCAAGCCCGGTCGAAATCGCATCTGCAGGGCCGGGTCGCCGGTGCGATCGAAACCCTGTGCCTTATCCATTAGACCACGCCGTTAAAAAAGGTGTATGA
>CALBCY010000133.1 GCA_937927195.1 uncultured Chitinophagales bacterium | reverse complement strand
GTAGAGAATTAGAGAAATTGTTCAGGCTCAAACAGCATTTTTTTCTTAACGGATTTAAGCAAATTGCTCCACTAAAATGGCAAATGTCCAGAATTTCGCTTAATCAAAAGACTTGCCTTTTTTAATTGGCTGATTTTCAATTAATTTGTAAAGTAAAAATTACCAAATCGTTTTACAGTGAGTTTTTATTAAAATAGTTAGTCAGAATCAGAAAAAGTTGTTTCTTTTCGCTCGTACTTTTGCTTGATCGCGCGGCGAACCGTCAAAAGTACCCAAAATCAACAGGGTCGCCTGGCGGGACTTACGTCACAGCGCCGGCTGCCGGTTTTTAATGCTTCGAAACTCACTTAAATCCTAAAAAAAATAAACTCGCTTTATTGAGAATTTATTAAGTTATCTAAAAGATTTGATGACTGGAATTAATTAAATTGAGTAGGCTAAAACAGCATTTCCGAACGTCGGCCCGGTTTTAACGGATTTAAGTAAGTTCCTCTGCTAAACCGGGCAGCCGGCGCTGTGACAAATGTCCGGAATTTCAATAAAATCAGGATAATTAATTTTTGCTACTGCGCGATAATCAATAGGTTCAAAATCGAACTCAGGTTAATAAAGCAAAAGATCGCGGTGCTTGAGCTGAAAATGGAATTGGATAGATGAAATTGAGGTGAAATTACACCTTGACAGTCAAAACCGCATCCAGCAATCTAAACAATGAGATGATATTTGGATTGTTTTTTTTGGGATTAGCTCTCGCTTTAGGGATAGTAACGGTTACGAAGTCGATTGACAGACCTTTTGAGGCAGGGAGCTTTGAAGGCTGACAAAGGAAGACAAAAAGCGACCATGCCGAAAGGAATGGCAAGCGGCTTCGTTTGAGTGGATAGCCCGGCCGAAGGCAAAGCCCAAATTTTACAATAAGGTTTAATACCAGCAATCGAAAGAACACATCTCAAGAAACAAGCCTCTGTATCCTCGATCTAAAACCGAACTCCGAACCCCATTTTCCTAGCGCAGCAACATCTTCCCAGTAGCCAAAATCCCATTTCCATCCAAATCTACAATTTTAAAATAATACAATGCACTGGGCAAATTTTCTGGTCTGAAATAAAATTGATCTGTCTTTATACCTGACCGTTCATGGATCAATTTTCCACTTAAATCCATAAGGTGGAAGCTGCATTCTTTTGATTCGGGGTTGTGAAAGGTAATCCAAGAACCACTGACTACCGGATGGGGAATGATCTGAATTTTTTGCTGTTCAATTTCATTGTTCAAAGCCATGTCGATTTCACCGCCGCCTTCACCATCAACTTCAATTTCACCATCGCCAATTCCATTTAATAAAATTTGCTTGTTTTGGTCATTGTATGAAATGCTTAAAGAGCTGAAATACGAACCAACAAGGGCAGGACTGAAATAAATGTTTACCAAAGCCGTTTCGCCTTGAGCCAATGAAATTTCTCCTGCATCTGTGAAAAAGGCCGTACTCAGAAATTCCCAATTATTTATGACTAAAAGGTTTGAACCCGAATTTGTTATTTCTAAAATTGCTGTGCTGGTATCACCTGGATCGACCAAGCCAAAATCTAAAATGACCTGATCAGTGGTCAATAGAGGCAGGCAATCAAATAGGCAAGACCCATCATCGCAGCTCGCTTCTGAATTGAAATTACAAGCTGATGCATCCGTACATCCCAAAACGTTTTCTATGCAAGGTTGTGGACAATTTGTTTCTCCAAGCAAACAAGAACCATCATCGCAGGTTGCGTCTGCAATGAAATTACAAGCCTGCGGATCAGTACATCCTATTTCACCAAATGTACAAGTGTCATCCTCACAAGTCGCATCAGGATTAAAATTGCAAGCCTGCGGATCAGTGCATCCTATTTCACCAAAAACACAAGAGCCATCATCACAAGTCGCATTAGGAATGAAATTACAAGCAATTTGATCGGTGCATCCTTCGATGGCATTGCATGGTTCTGGGCAAGCAGTTTCTCCATAGTCACAACTTCCATCATCACAGGTAGCAACAGCATCAAAATTACGAGCTATTGTATTTGTACATCCAAGTACAGTTGGTTCGCTTAGGGTACACTGACAAGTATTATCATCCCAAACAAAGACCCCACCATTTATGCAAGGATCCGTTTCACAGGTTGTTTCCATTATACAAGTGTCATCCTCACAAGTTGCCTCGGGATTGAAGTTACAAGCCTGCGGATCGGTACATCCTAAAATGTTTTCTATGCAAGGTTCTGGACAATTGTTGTTTGGTGAGATACAAGTTCCATTATCACATGTTGCTTCTGGCTGAAAATTGCAAGCCTCCGAATTAGTACAACCTAAAATATTTTCTATGCACGGCATTGGACAAGTGGTTTGACCCGGAATGCATGAGCCATCATCACAAGTGGCTTCTGGCTCAAAGTTGCAAGCCTCCGAATCAGTGCAGCCTAAAACGTTTTCTATGCAGGGCATTGGGCAATTTGTTTGTGGTAAAATGCAAGAACCATCATCGCAAATTGCGGCTGGATCAAAATTGCAAGCGACAGGATCATTGCAACCTGCCTGAGGATCAGAAGGATCGCAAAGTGTTGAACAATCGGGATTTCCGTAAAGACAAGAATTGTCATCGCAGCTTGCTAAGGGAAAGTAGTTGCAGGCCATAATATCGGTACAACCTTCGACGTCATTGCAGGGATCAGGACAAGTATTGCCGTATTCGCAAGTTCCATTGTCACAATTTGCATGTGGCTGAAAGTTGCATGCTGCAGGATCAATACAACCATCAATTGGGAAACAAATTTCAGGGCAAATTTCATCTCCATAAAAACAAGAAGAATCGTCGCAAGAAGCATAACTGAAATAATTGCAGGCCGCTGGATCTGTACAACCCATCCGAGAAGAACAGGGATTGATACAAGTGTCATCGCCATAATCACATTCCTCTCCTTCACAATTTGCATATTGATCGTAATTGCAAGCCGCAGGATCCATGCATCCTGTATTTGCATTGCAAGGATCAGCACAATCAGCATTTCCATAATTACAATCTTCATTGTCACAGATTGCCTCAGGATTGTAATTGCAAGCCATTGGGTCCAAGCAACCTGGAATTACCAAACAAAATACAGGACACTCTGTTGAAGTATAAATGCATTCTATCCCATCACAAGTAGAGCTTGGACTATAATTGCAAGCGGCTGGGTCCAAACAACCCATATAGGGTCCACAAGAACCATTGTCACAATTGGCGCCTGGGTCAAAATTGCAGGCTAATTGATCTGTGCAACCCAAGATGGCATTGCAAGGTTCTGGACATGAGGTATCTGAAGCATATTGTTTTTGCATGGTTTCGGCAACTGCATAATCGCAAGAACCATTGTCGCAAGTGGCATACGGATCAAAATTACAAGATGTGGCATCGGTACAGCCAAGTATTGCGTTACAGGGAAGTGGACAATCGCTCTGGCCAGAAAAACAGGAGCCATTGTCACAATTGGCTTGTGGATCGTAATTACAAGCTTCTGCATCTGTGCATCCCCAAACAGAATTACAAACATCAGGGCATTCATTGACATTGAATTCACAATTGTCTTTTGAACAAACAGCATCTGGATTAAAATTGCAAGCATTGGGATTGGTGCAATCCCAAATTCCTACACAACAAACTGGATTTGGGTATTGACAATTTTCGTTTTCACAGTTGGCTCCTGGATTGTAATTGCAAGCCTCCGGATCGGTACATCCCCTTAAGGCTATAAAATTGCAATTGCCATTGTCACAATTGGCATTGGGATTGTAATTACAATAGGCAGGATCGGTACAACCCTTGACGACATAGCAAGAATTTGGACAATCGGTATTGCCATAATTGCAGTTTCTATCGCAATTGGCATTGGGATTGTAATTGCAAGCCACAGGATCAGTACAGCCAGGAATAGTATTACATGGATCAGGGCATGACTGGTAACCATAACTACAATTTTCTTTGCCACAGCCCTCTACAGGATTGTAGTTACAGGCTGAAGGATCATTGCAACCATCTAAAATATTACAAGGATCAGGGCAGTCTGTTTCGCCATATTTGCAAATATCAGAGCCATAATAATTCAGGCCCTGGCAGTCGGCCTCAGAATCATAATTGCAGGCTTGAGGATCCATGCATCCATAATTTGGATCACAAGGATTTTCAGGACAATCAATGATGTTGCCATAATAACAATATTTTGGTATCAATGCTTCCGGTTGATAGTTACAGGCAGCGGGGTCCATGCATCCGAAATTCTCATCACTGTAAATGTAGATTGCTGTACTTGCCTCATCGTCCTCACTTTGGTCTCCATCATCATTGTTGGGGCTGGAGTCTACATCTGTTCCATTCAATGCAATTACCTCAGCTATATTGTTCTTTAAACCATCAATGGAATAGTAGACATGTAGGTCGAGATAGGCCAATCCTCCTGCAGGAATTTCACCAATATTCCAGGTGCCAGTTACACTGTCAAACTGCCCTGAATTGGTGTGGTGGTCTAAGATGACCAGAGAATAATGAAAATTATCCTGAACAATTACGCCATTGGCAGCCTCAGTCCCTTCATTGAATACCTTGATGGTATAATAAAACTCGTCCTCAATTTTGATCAAACTATGATCGTCAATAAATTGGCTTAGATTCAAATCTACCTGAGATTGAACGGAATAGGAAATGAAAAATAGGCACAGGGAAATCCATAAAGTAAAATTCAATGCTTTCATCGTTTGAAATTTATACTGACAAGAAAATGGATGTGAGTGGAGTGGGAAGGCAGAATTTTAACAAAAAAATCATCAATAATTCTAGTAGGAAGATAAGCTAATTTTAGGAAAAGTTAAACTTTTAAGGCGTAAAGTAAGAATGGCTGTGCATATGAGAAAAAAATGGACTTTGTATTTTATTGATTCTAAGGGATGAGTTTCCGGTGTGATTCGGATTTGATAAGATCAAATTGTTTTAATATTCTGAAAATCGGTTTTTACCTGCCTGGGTTTTCTTTTGGTTTTGTATGTTTTTGGTCAGTCAGTTTATGCTATCCCTGCAGTTCAACATTGAAAATTACAATTGGTTTGGATTCATGAAACAGTGTCTTTAGATCAACTAGAGAGCATTTTTATTTGCAAAACGAGTTATAATATTAAATTGGAATTGGCCATCCCAAGCAATAAATAACAAAAAAGAAAAGAATGAGAAAATCAAAGCAACAAACCAGTATTTTATTGATCTGTTATTGCTTCCTTTCAATTTTGTTTTGTGCTTGCAAATTTCAGAAGGAGTATTCGCCTGTAAAACGTTATAGTTGGAATATTACTTCTGCTAAAATAGAATACATTTCATATCGAGTAAGAACTCGTACTGCTATAAAGTCAATCGATGAATTTGAGAGTTTTAGTACTTCTCATATAAAATTTTTAATAGTGGATTCTCTTGAAGCAAAATTGTTCTTGAAAAGAAGATTGCCAAATTCTACTCAAATTGATCTTAGAAGAAAATTAGTTATAAGTGATGGAAATGGAACGAAAGAAGTTTTCTATTGTTCAGGGACAGGTATCTGTATTTGGCGAAACCAATATTATGAATATGATGGAACAATTAGAGCTGTATTGAGTGAGCTCATTGAAGAAGAGTGGTAGAACTAGTGCTTACTGATTTTAAAATTCGGAATTCAAATTTGCATTGCTGATTTAATCTGCATGCCATTGTGTCTCTGCGCCTTTGTGTTAAAATTAACATTCCTCTTGAATCAATAATTTTAAACTTCAACTTGCCTTAATCTTTATCAAGACTTCCCTATTGAAAAATTAAAGGTCGTTCCATTTTTGCTATCAGAAGCAATACTTATTTCACCCTTGTGATTGTTGACAATTTTTTTACAAATTGCCAGTCCAATTCCCGTGCCTTCATACTGATCGTTCCTTTGTAATCTGGTAAACATTTCAAAGATTTCATTTTCGTGTTGTGGGTCTATTCCAATGCCATTGTCTTGGATTGAAAAATTGTAAAAATCTTCGGTTTCTTGTCCGCTAATTTTAACAAGTTTTTGTTCCGAATCATTGTACTTTAATGCGTTCCCCAATAAGTTTTGAAACAATAATGAAATTTGATTTTTATCACAAGAAAATTCCTTTGGGGTAGTTTCTTCAATTTCTACTTTAATTTCTGATGGTAAATAAGAGCTGAAATTGGCATCCATTATTTCTTCAATTAATTCTTCTGTGTAGACTTTTTCATGTTCTTTTTCATTTATGCCTAGACGGCCATAAGTCAAAAGATCATTTATTATGCTTTCCATCCTAACCACACCTTTGTCAACAAATTCTCCAAACTTATCCAAGTCTTTGTAATCTTTTTGATCAATTCTAGAATTGATCAATCTTGAAAAAGATTTGATGTTGTTTAAAGGTGATTTTAGATCGTGAGAGAAAATATAAATATAGGATTCCAATTCCTTGTTTTTTCGCTGAAGCAATAAGGTTCGTTCTTCAACTTTTTTCTCTAGTTGTTCATTGCTTTCCTTTAACTGAAGATTTAAATTATTTGTTTCATTCCAAATTTTGTCATAAAAGAAGGCTGTGAGAATTCGGACATGCAACAAAATGAATATGGATAAAAGAATGATGTAAGGACTTAAATCGGATGCAAAAAACTGCATCGTAACAAATGACAGAATAATTGCAGTGGAAATCAGGTATAAATAGTTGATTCTTTTATGATAGATCACCATTGAGAAACTTGCAATTGCCGTGATCATCAGGAGCGAATAACTCATACTGAATTGATTCTTAGATACAATCCAAATGACCCACCAGGAAGAGGCGAAAAATATTAGGTAGGTATAATAAATTAGATTGTCTTTGAAAAAATCTATTTTGAAAGACAGTCCAACTCCCAATAGACAAAAGAAACTAATGATTAGTCTATGTCCAAGATTGTCGATCGCAGCAGGATCGGCAAAAAGTAATACAATCCCTACAATTGGAAAGAAAATAGCCGTAATTACAGAAACGAATCTTGCATAATTTAACAGATAGTTTTTAACTCTGCTGTCTAGATCCCTTGATTGATCGTAAGTAAATTCCATTTAATTTGACAGGCCTTTTTAGTGAAATTTTATTCGGCAAGATAAGTCTATAATCGGTATTTTTGTTCCCTTTTCCCAGGGATTTTCCTTATTGACAAATACTTGTCTGCCTTTAGACAAGCAGAAAGCATATTTAGCTCGAATAATCTGGCTATTAAGAAATACAATCAATTGCTTGGTTTAATGCTGGCCTGATTTATAGGGTCCTATTATCAAGCAGAACTGTTGATTTGCGATTAAGAATAATAAAAGACCTTTCTTCAATATTCCCCCATTTTCCTCAACAAATATCAATTTATCGCATTATAAACTCCAAACTAATTAAAAATGTAGCATTTCCTTTTGCTTTTTAATTAGCAAAGTGTATTTTTAACACTAAGATGTTTAATATCATTGTTTTCTCAATGTATCTTTAACTGATTTTTTGTTTCTTAGGTTCACTATTTACTTATCTAATACTATCACTAATGAGGCTTTTATACTTTCTTTTACTAATTCTTGGCTTTGGCAATCTAAATGTCATTGCACAAACTGTCACTGGAAAAGTTCTGGGTTCTGACTTGGATGAGGGCTTAATTGGGGCAACTATTCTCGTCAAAGGAACTTCACAGGGAACCGTGACTGACATTGACGGGAACTATTCCTTAAAATTACCTGCCGATGCAGATAGTTTGATCGTCTCTTATACTGGTTACGTAACAGTGGTAAAAGCCATTGGAAACGCTGCCATCATCGATTTTGTTTTGGATCCGGATGTTCAGCTAATGGATGAAGTTGTGGTAATTGGTTATGGTGTTCAGGAAAAGAAAGTTTCAACAGGATCAATCTCCAAGGTTTCTTCAGAAGATTTGGATGGTATTCAGGTTCAAAGTGTAACCTCTGCCTTGGCGGGGCAAGTCTCTGGATTGGTGGTCAGTGAGTCTTCAGGGCAACCTGGATCGGGAAGATCTATTTTGATTAGAGGTATCAGTACCAATGGAGACAATACACCTCTATATATAGTAGATGGTTTGCAAGTCAGTAGCATAGATAACATCAACCCAGGAGACGTTGAATCGGTAGATGTGTTAAAGGATGCTGCTTCTTGTGCTATTTATGGTGCCAGGGCTGCAAATGGAGTTGTTATCATAACAACTAAAAAGGGTACTGGCGAAGGTGGAGAAGTGAACTACGAATATTTTACTTCAAATTCTACTCCTTGGAAAAAACCTGAAATGTTATCGTCAAATGACTACATTACTTTAACAAGAGAAAAGTTTGCCAATGGAGGTCAACTCTCAGCCTTAAATAGCCTAGGATTTCCACAAGATGCTACTGGCACTGCCAATACAGATTGGATGGATGTAATTTTTAATGACGCCAGAATAAGCTCTCATAGACTTTCGGCAAGTATGAAAAATTCTTACATATCCCTTGAGTATTGGGATCAGGGTGGAGTAGTTGGTGAAGAGAAATCTAGATATAAAAGATATTCTATTCGGGTGAACACTGATAAGGAGATCAATAAATTTCTAAAAATTGGACAAAATGTTTCGATCAATAGAGTAGTAGCTCAGTCCATTGGTGTAAACAATGCATTCGGAACCGTTATTTCTGATGCTTTTGCTTATGATCCTTTGACTGAAGTTTACAATGATGACAAACAATATGGTTTTGAACAATCAAAATGGGTTCAAAAAGAGTACATCAATCCTTTGAGTAGATTGTTTCTTGCCAATTCTAAAGGTCATGGGGATCAGGTTGTCGGAAATGTTTTTGCTGAAATCACACCTTTTGAGGGCTTTACATTTCACACTGATTTAGGGATTGATTATTCTTGGTTTAATTTCAGAAGCTTCGTTCCTGATTACGATTACCATGCATCTTTTGTCAATCCTTCCAATGATATTTCTCAGGGATACGGCTTTGGTGAAGGACTGCAAGTAGAAAATTACATCAATTACAAAAAAGATTTTGGTCGACACAATGTTGACCTTGTTTTGGGAACTGCCTACAGAGAAAATGCAAATGAATGGTCTGGTGGATCAACCTCTTTCATCCCTCAAGAAGTTCAATTTAATGAAAACTTTCAGATACTTGATGCTGGTGCAGATACTTTGGATCTTACCTATGGAGGAATTGGTGTGAAATATGCACTGATCAGTTATTATGGAAGGATTCTTTACAATTATGATAAAAGATATTTGCTTTCAGCTACGCTTAGACGAGATGGTTCTTCAAATTTTGGACCAGCTAACCGATTTGGGATCTTCCCATCATTTTCTGCCGGTTGGGTCGTTTCAGATGAGCCGTTTTTCGATGTTAACCCAATTAGTTTTCTTAAAGTAAGGGCAAGTTGGGGTGTCAACGGAAATGATAGAATTGCACCGCTTTCTTATGCTTCAACAATTGAAAATGCATTCAGTTATCCCTTTGGAGTTGAACCTGCTTTGAATGTGGGATCTTCACTTGCAACGCCCCCTAATCCAAATATAAAGTGGGAAGAGAGTGTCCAACTGGATCTGGGATTAGAACTTAGGCTTTTCGATGATAAAGTAACTGCAGAGGTTGATTATTATCAAAAAAACACCAAAGATTTATTGATGCGACAAGTCATCCCTGGATATTTGGGTGCTACGAATAACCCGATCAGTAATTTGGGTGAAATTCAAAACAATGGAGTAGAAGTTGCTTTAAACTATAGAGAGACTTTTGGTGCTTTCAAATTTAATATGTCAGCCAACTATACCAAATTTAAAAATGAGGTCATCAGCATTGCAGGAGATTCCGATTTCCTTCAAGGTTGGAGTTGGCCAGTTAGAAATACACCAATTACAAGAATGACAGTTGGTTATCCAGTTGGACATTTTGTAGGTTACCAGACAGATGGAATCTTCCAAAGTCAGGCAGAAATCTTTTCTCATTTAAGCGATGAGGGAGATGTCTTACAACCAAATGCTGCTCCTGGCGATCTTAAGTATGTAGATGTTTCTGGACCAGAAGGGAAACCAGACGGAATCATCAATTCTGATGACATAGCACACATCGGAAGTCCTTGGCCTGCACACATTATTGGAATGTCAATTGGTGGGTCATGGAAAGGATTTGATGTGAGTGCTGTATTTAACTCACAAATCGGTCATGATATTTTTAGATCTTATGAAAGATCAGATATCACTTATACCAACTATCAAACTTTTTGGTTGGATCGTTGGACAGAAGAAAATCCAAGTACTGAATTTCCTCGTTTGGTTTCAAATGATCCAAACAACAATCAAAGGCCATCGGATTTCTATTTGGACAAAGGTAGTTTTCTTAGATTGAGAAATTTTCAAATAGGATACTCTCTACCTAAAGGCATGCTGAAGAAAATTCACTTCCAAGGAATAAGAATATATTTTTCTGCAAACAATTTGTTGACGGTAACCAATTATAAAGGATTTGATCCAGATATCGGTACAACAGGTTGGATCCTTGATACAGGAATTGATAAAGGATTTTATCCTTCGAATAAAAGTATTGGATTTGGAATTAAAGTAACCATGTAAAGAAAATTTCATTATGAAAATTATAAATATAAATAAATTATTAGTTCTTCTTGTTTTCGGAACACTTTACTGGGGTTGCTCAAAGGATAACTTGGAGGTAGATCCAGTCAACGAATTTCTATCTGAAAACTATTATCAAACTGAAAGTCAGGTTTACAATGCCTTGGTCGCTGCTTATGATCCATTGGGATGGACAATGGCTTTTGGGAATTGGATTTCAGAAGTTATGTTTGGTGAAATACGTTCGGACAATGCCAATGCTGGAGGCGATCCATCAGACAATGATCAGCCGGGTTGGCAAGAGTTTGACGATTTTAGAAATACCAATACCAATACTATTACACAGTCAATTTACAGAAGGTTTTATATTGGAATTTTCAGAGCAAATCTGGTTATTGAAAAGCCTGAAATTTCAACAGCTGAAGTTCAAAAATATCAGGCGGAGGCCAAATTTTTGAGAGCTTATTATCACTTTGAATTATTCAGACATTTTGGCCCCATTCCAGTAGTAACAACAACGCTTACTCCGGACGATACTGAATTGTCTAGAAATACCATGACAGAAGTATTTACAGCGATTGAAAAAGATTTATTAGATGCAATTCAAGTATTGCCTTTGAGTCTTTCTTCTTCTCAGGCTGGTCGTGCTAACAAAAATGCTGCTCAGGCTTTGCTTGGGAAGGTATATCTATATTGGGCGGATTTAGCAGGAGATGATCCAACTATATTTAACAAGTCTGCAGAGCAATTCTCAGATGTGGTAGAGTCAGGTTTGTATTTCTTGGAAGATGATCTTCAATCGCTTTTTGCCTTTGGGGTTAAAAATCCAGGAGAGTCTGTTTTTGAAATCCAAAAGTCCAACTTATGGCCAAGCGATTGGGGATGGTTTGAAGGTATAGAAGGAAATGGGATCGTTCAACTTTGTGGAGTTCGTGGATTGTGTGATAGTCATCCGGACTATGAAACGGGTTGGGGCTTTATGTTGCCTACAGCATCATTGGCTGATTCTTATTTGCCAGACGATGCTTATAGAAAAGATGTTGCCTTATTATCGGTGGAGGAAATCGAAGCCGACATTGTTGGATCTGGAGCTTCTTGCTCACCTGCTGTGAATACAACGGAATCTAATCCCCTAGACTTTACAGGATATTGGCAAGAGAAATTTGCCAACTATAGAGGTTATTCTGGTACCAATGTAAATGGTGGAGATCCAAACCTTACAAAAGATGCAAACATTTACTCTATTAGATATGCAGATGTATTACTAATGCTTGCAGAGGCTTTGCATAGAGGTTCAGGTTCTGATGGAGAAGCAATGGCTTACATTGATCAAGTAAGAGAAAGAGCATTAGGACCAGGAGACAACAGTGAGCTGCTTCGTAGTTCTAGTCAATTGATGAGCGATTTAGGTTGGTCATTATTGGATGTGATTTGGTATGAACGTAGAGCTGAATTTGCAATGGAAGGAGATCGCTGGTTTGACTTGGTTCGTTCTGGAAGAGCCAACTCTTCCCTTTTTGATGGCGACCCTCTTCGTTCAGGTAATTTTAGTGACAAGCATTTGTGGCTACCTATTTCGTTGGAGGAACTATCCGTTGCCACCAACTTAACTGAATATCCAGATGCGAGTCTATTTCAGTAGGTTTTGTAGAAGCCTTTGGCCATTAGCTGTCGGCTGTTGGCAAATTGGGAGTTAACGAAGGTGGCATTGCGATTTATTGCGTCTTACAGTTCATTGGCAAGTAAACAAATGAGCAAATTAGCATTGTAAGCGTGCAAAATGATAAAAAAAATATTTCATAACCTTATAAATAAATCCAACAGGCAAAATTGATCGAAGATCGATTACAGCCTTAATAATAACAATGGCTTTTTGCGGGTATAGCAATAGCGATGTTTACTCAGAATAGCCGATTAAATTTAATATTTTCTAAACAAATTAAATTGATATGAAAACAAGAACAATTCATTTATTAAAGTATTTATGCATGTTGATTCCTTGCATAATGATCGTCAGTAGTTGTGGCGACGATGATCCGGATGACATGACACCTATGACAACGGATCCTATTGCGAGCTTCCAATTTGAAGTAAGCGCAGATAATTATGCAGAAGTAAGCTTTACTAATTTCTCACAAAATGCGACTGTTTATAGTTGGGATTTTGGTGATGGAAATTCTTCGGAAGAAGAAAATCCAACTCACATTTATGCAGCTGGTGGTGATTATGATGTAACATTAACAGCTTCGAATGCTGCTGGAACTTCTGCAACAAGAACAGAATCTCTTAGCCTTACAGATCCTAATTCACAATTGACTTTGTTGGCTGGAGCAAGCAGTAAGACTTGGTATTTACAGAGAGAAGGAATTGCTTTGGGCGTGGGACCTGCTATGTTGGACAATGGTTGGTGGTCATTTGGAGGGGTTACTCCATTGGCAGAAAGACCTTGTATTCTAGATGATTCATATACTTTCCATGTTGATGGAACTTTCGAGGCCAATACCAACGGAACTTTGTTTATTGATAACGTGACCAATGGTGGATGGGTTATTAATGGTGAAGATGTAGAAGGTTGTCATGATGAGTCTGAAGGTGGACTTTGGGGTGACAATGATGACAGAGCTGATTTCGGAAATGGTGGTGATTATACTTATGATTATGACAATGTAAACAATACTTTGGTATTGAACGGATCAGGAGCTTACATCGGATTGGCAACTAAAACTGGTGATGGAGACAATACAGCACCAATTCAATCAAAACAATACACGGTTACCAACTTGGTTGATGGAGATGTTGCAGATACACTTCACATTTCAATCGTAGGTGCTGACTTTGGTTGGAATTTCTACTTGGTTAGTTATGACAATGCGGCAGATCTTCCTGCAATTCCAACAGATGTTCCAGTATTCGGTGTGGATTTACCAGACACGACTCCAACCGGTATGTTTAGAAGTTTTTCTGGAACAGCAGATGCTGACTGGGCATTGTTAGATACCATTACTTCAGGTTCAGGAATTATTTATGGTGTGGACGATCCAGCTGGCGGAACAGCGCAAGTAGGAGAATTTATCCGTACAGGTAATCAGTTCCAGGAATTACAATTCCAAACTGCACCAGATAAACTAGACATCAATTTTGCAAATCTTACAACTGTTAAATTAGATGTTTATATTCCAAGTACCAACGATTATTCAGGTTCATTGACCACTGGCGTTATCATTGGCCTTGCTGACTTTAGTCAAACAGCTCAATGGTGGACAGATCATGTTGAATATTCAGATGATGGTTCAACTATTCCATTGGATGAGTGGACAACTTTGACATACAGTCTTGATGCACCAAATGCTGGTGCTTCTGCACAGAATCCTTTTGAGAGAAATGATCTTGATATGATTTATATCAGCATCGGTGGTGGAGACCATACTGATGAAGGAACTTTCTATGTTCGTAATTTATCTTTTGAATAAATACCCAATTTAATATAAAAGGGGTGTAGTTGATAAAATTGGCTACGCCCCTTATTTTTTTTATAACATCCTTACTTTTTTTATATGCGATTGACTATCATATTTTTTGCTTTGTGTTTTTGCTTTGGTTGTGGTTCAGATGATGGACCAAGTGATATGACTATTGAGCGCAAATTAAGCATGGACCCAATTTCGATATTAGAAGGGGAGCAAGACAGAACTGTTTATGTTTCATTAAAACTGGATGGTGTTTCAAGCAACGATGTAACCGTAGTTTTGGAAACAGAAGCAATAACAGCCACTGACGGAGAAGACTTTATTGCCTTTGACGATTATGAGGTTGTTCTTGAATCAGGTGATGTCCAAAGCAATGTTCCTGTCGTAATAAAAGGAGACGATGTAGGTGAAAGTGATGAAACCTTTAGACTTAAAATAAAAGAAATAACTGGAGCAAGCAATGAAGTTGATCAAGTAAGCATTACAATCGAGAACGATGATCAAGATTTGGAGGTAAACATTCCAACGGGTGGAGCAGACAGTCCAACTGAATATGCGGGAATGACCATGACTTGGAGTGATGAATTTAATGGAACCGAACTCAACGAAAGTGATTGGACTTTTGAATATGGAAATGGTGAATGGGGTTGGGGAAACAACGAATTGGAGTATTACAGAAAAGAAAATACTTTTATGTTGGATGGCAATATGGTCATTCAAGCCAGAGATGAAAATTTTGCGGGCTTAAATTATACCTCTTCAAGAATCATAACCAAGAACAAAGTTGAATTCACATTTGGTAGGGTTGACATCAGAGCTATCTTACCAGAAGGCCAAGGAGTTTGGCCTGCATTATGGATGCTAGGTGGGAATCTTTCTGAGGTAGGTTGGCCTAGATGTGGTGAAATTGACATCATGGAATTAGTTGGTCATGAACCATCTACAGTTCATGGAACTGTTCATTATTCGAATCAAAACGGAGATAGAATAATGCAAGGTTCAAGCAAAACGCTTACTGGAGGCAAAAAGTTTTCAGACGAATTTCATGTATTTTCAATTGTATGGAAACAAAACTCAATCGAATGGTTAGTGGACAATCAAAAATATTTTTCCGTAACCAATTCAACCTTAGGCGCTCAAAACCCTTATCCTTTTAATGATGAATTCTTTTTCATTTTCAATGTGGCTGTAGGTGGAACATGGCCGGGTGCTCCCAATAATTTCACTCAATTTCCACAAAATATGATAGTGGATTACATCAGGGTCTTTCAAGAGAACTAAAACTCCAAATATATAATATAGAGGATTTAGAAGGGCGTGACCTTTCAGGTCGGGCTTTCCGCTACTACTCCTCGCTTCGCTGTGGGGTAACCGCTGCAATCCCTCACGCAATAGTTTTTAGCTAAGCAGCATTGTTCGCAAAACCTAAACTGTTCGTACCCCCGTCCGTTGCAAGCTCCAGCTTG
>CALBCY010000132.1 GCA_937927195.1 uncultured Chitinophagales bacterium | reverse complement strand
AGCGATAGAAACGGCTGGTGTTTATTTATTGAAAACCACCATTGCAGATAAGCATTTCACGCAAAAACTAGTTCGTCAATAAATCCGTCAATCAAATGTTTAATTCCGGAATGCCCGATCGTAGGTAAACAAGAGAATTGTACAAAAGTAATTGTGTAAAATATATTAAAGTAATTGTACCATAAAAAAAGGATCCCCCACTGGCAAAGCCAGTGGGGGATCCTTTTTTATTTCATTTTATTCTTCGTCCTACTGCATCAATCATTTTACTATAACTTTTTCCGCAAAGATTCCATTTGTTGTATCCAAAATTATAAAATAAATGCCTTTGCTTTGTTTGCTCAAGTCAACTTGTCTAAAAGCAGTGTTTGAGTTTTCCTTTAGAATTAATTGTCCAAAACTATTTTGTATGTACATAGCTTTTATAACTCCACTTTCGGCTTCAATGGCAAAAAGTCCCTCGTTTGGATTGGGATAAATCTTGAAATGGGGCTGCTTAAGCGATTCCAAATTGGTGGCAGTAATAGCCATTCCTCTTAAAGCAACTGGTAAAGTCCCCGCATTACTTTCGAGTATTAATTCAGCTTGATAATTGCCAATTTCTGTTGGTTCAAAATATATGGGAAGTTCCATGCTGCTTTGTCCTTCTACCATTAGCGTTTCCAAACCATCGCTGTGAAAAGAAGGATCGCTAAAATGGAGGCTCTCAATGCTCAAGGGCAAATCGCCTGAATTGCTGATGACTATGTTTAACGGAATTTCAAAAGATGCATCCAAGGCTAAAATACCAAAGTCCAACTCGCTGGGGCTAGATGAAATTATCGGCAAAGTCGGAAGTTCTGAAACCATTCGATTGTTGACTGTATTGGTGACAATCGGTGGATTTTGATCAAAGAATATAGAAGCGGTATTTTGAATATCGGTATTTTCTGACAAACCTTCTGTGCCCAAAATTTGGTACTTGATAAAACCATGCGAACCTGGCTCATTTACGAAGCTGTCTGGAAGATAAATATCTTTGAAGGTAAAAGTAGCCTGATTCGTAGAAAGATCTATTTTTGTTTCAACATTGTGACTACTAGAAATTGGGCGAAAACTACTTAGATCTAAATGATGACTTAGATTGTCTTCAATGATCACATTAAAAGCTGTGTCATTTCCAGTATTTTGGAAACGGATGGTGTATTCCAAGGTATCGTCAAACAAGGTGTAATTTTCCAAGCCGTAACCTGAAGGTGCATTGAGCTTGTCATTGGGATCATAGGCGCAGATAAGTTCAGCGTAATGGTATTCTTTAACTCCTCCTAAATCATCATCAGTTTGGAGCTCTGCCTCAAATCCTATTGTTTGTCCCAATTCATCTACTCCTGGCATTTCGTAAACCAAGTGAATTTTATTGGAATGAGTGGGATACAAGTTTTCATATTGCCAATATAGTTTGCCGTCAGCAGTTGAATCGGCGGGTGGATCAGCTGAAACGAAGTTGGTCAATTCATCTGGTATTAATTCCACCCAACCATCTGTAATCACTGTACCTATGTTGGAATAATTGATCCAATAGTTGGTTTCTCGATTGCAACGGGTAATACTAGAAGATAAGTCAACAGTTTGTACAGTGAAATCGGCAACTGCTTGCATCGGCATGTATATGCTTGTATCGGTTTCAAAGTCATCGATGTCTATATTTATGATTGAATTACCTGTGGGTTCCCATAAAGTGCTCGCTGTCAATTCTATTGTTGAAACATTTTGACTTGGAATAAGTAATATTTCACCTGAGAATATAGAAAAAGTTAATAGTTCATCTGGATTTACAATGCAAGATTGTTCTTTTATTACAAACTCTGATTCTTGAAAAATACCGTCCTCATTTAAATCTGCAAATGGAATTACCTCAATTAGTTTTTGCTCAGTATTCAAATCAAAACTTAACAAGGCTGTTATTTCATCCTCATTTAATGCCCTATCATAAATTTTTAAGTTATCAATTCTGCCTTTAAAAAATCGATCTATTATCCGAGTGCAACCAATTGTTGTTGCTTCAATTCCACCTGGACTAGTAAGAAAGCCTAGATTGTCAAATGTGGCTACTAGTTCCCCATTAACGTAATACTTCCTATAATTTTCATCAACAGTTATGCTTGCCATATACCAAATGTTTTCGCTAATTGTTTGGTTGTGGATTGAGTTTGAGTTTCCTGTTCTTAAATTTAATAAAGGTGAACCAGTATTGTTATTTATAAGCGTATGCATAATGGTGTAGCCATATTGTAAAGATGGATGATCAATACTAAATACGGTCTGAAGATTAGATGTCAGGTCTTCGGTTTGCATCCATAAATTAATGGTTTTTGAAGGCAAGTCAAAGGTATTGTCAATCACAATATGACTGTTTCCATCAAAATAATAGGCAGTATTTTCTTGACCAGTAATTCCTATAGCTGGTTGTGCTCCCATATTGTCAGCTTCAATTGCTGAGATTAGATCAATTGTTGAATTATCAAAAGGGTAATTTGCTATTAAGCCATTTGATAAGTCAACTTGTGCCCGCAAAAAACAGGAGAAAAGTAAAAGCAGTAAAATTAATTTTTTCATCGTAAAAGCATTTTTTGTATTTGTATAGAGGTTATTCTCAATGAGTTCCACATTGCTGTGAAAAGTCTTTGAAATTGTAAAGTTAAGTACTAAGATTCTTCGTTTAAACCAATGAAATACGTCAAAACCACATAAAAGGTTAAACGTCTAAAGGCAACAGTTTGGTGAATGATTTGGTTGGGCATTGCCCATTTTTTATTGAGTGCTCATTAATATTTTGCCACCAACTTTTGCTACCAACACAAAATATATAAAACCATATGCTATAAATATAGCTTATTTAGATCAATTTATAAATCATCACCTATGACAATAGTGGTTTTATGAAATTTAATAGGGGATTATTCGGTGTTAAATGGAATTTATTAGTAAAGTATCACAAAATTGCCTATTCAATCCAGATACTTTTTTACTAGTTAGCAATATTGCATTACCTTTGCAGGGATAAAAAGTCATGATTCCATGCAAATAAAGGAAGAATTGCTGTTCTCGGAAGTATTAAACGATCTCAAAACTAAAAAATACCCAATTGCTGTTATAGGTTTGGGTTATGTCGGTTTGCCCATCGCCCTCGAATTGGCGAAGCATTCTGCAGTTATTGGTTTTGACATCAACGTTCCAAAAATTGACCAGCTAAAAGAGGGAATTGATCCAAATGGCGAGTCGGAGCCAAAGGCATTTGAAGGCATAGATATACAATTTACCCACAATGGTAATGATATAGCAGATGCTAAATTTTACATTGTTGCTGTTCCCACTCCAGTGACCAGATTCAATGTGCCAGACCTTAAACCCCTACAATCTGCTTCTGCTTTACTTGGCAAATTTCTGAAGCCAGGGGACATCGTAGTTTATGAATCTACCGTTTATCCAGGTTGTACGGAAGAGGATTGTGTGCCAATCCTTGAAAAAGAATCCAAGCTTAAAATGGGTAAGGATTTTAAAGTTGGATATTCTCCCGAAAGAATCAATCCAGGTGACAAGGTTCATACATTAACGAATACCATAAAAATAGTTTCTGGTTGCGATCAGGAAGCATTAGATATAATTGCAGGTGTTTATAATTTCATTATGAACGATAAATTGCATCTTGCTCCATCTATCAAAGTCGCTGAAGCTGCCAAAATTGTAGAAAACACTCAAAGAGATTTGAACATTGCTTTGATGAATGAATTGTCCATGATTTTTGATAGAATGGGCATCAGTACAATGGATGTTTTAGAAGCTGCAGAAACCAAATGGAATTTTCTGAAATTCTATCCTGGACTGGTTGGAGGGCATTGCATTGGAGTTGATCCATATTACTTGACTCATAAATCCATAGAACTGGGTTACAGTCCTGAAATTATTCTCAGCGGCCGAAAAGTAAACGACAATCTCAGTCGTCATGTAGCAAAAAAAACAATTCAGTTTGTAAGTCAACAAGGTAAAAACATTCTGAATGCGAAGGTGCTTGTAATGGGCATTACCTTCAAAGAAAATGTCAGTGATATTAGGAATTCCAAAGTTGTGGAGGTTGTCAAAGAGTTGGAAAGTTATGGGGTTAAAGTTGATGTAACTGATCCTTGTGCCGACGAAGCAGAGCTGTTCAACGAGTATGGAGTAAAATTGATTCCCGAAATTTCTAATGATTACAATTGTGTCATTGTCGCAGTAAAGCATGAACAATATGCTCAGCTCAAAGAAGACTATTTCTTGTCAATTACCAATCCAGGAGCTGCATTTATTGACATTAAAAGCCAATACCGAGGACAAATAAATGAACTGATTTATTGGTGTTTATAGGCTTGCATTGCATTTGTACAATACTTAAATGAGCAATGTTGACTTACTTTGGATTTCTCTTTTCATCCTACTCAAAAATAAAGTAAAATCCTTGGGAATTCGATTAGTTTATCATAACTAAAAGCCAAAAGCCAAAAGCCAAATCAAGGCAGCTGTTCAAAAATGGTAAAGTTGGTAGAGTTTGTGTTATTGGAAGGATGGAAAAGAATATTAAAAAAGCAGGAGTTGGGATCATTGTTTCCTCCTTGATAGATCACTTGTCCATCCATGTTTAAATCTTCTGCGAAATAGCCATTATTGGAGTAGTTCGTTTGGTTTTGATTATTGCCTGATGCAAGCAAGATGTTGAAGAAAATGGCATTGGGATCATTGTTGTCTCCTTGAAAAATTATTGCTGAATTAGAATTTGCATTTCCAGCCCACATTGCTCTAGCAGAGTTGGCTAAAATTACCAATCCATTTTGTCCATAAATTTGGTTGCTATTATTGGTGAAATCTATTGAAGTTCCATCGTTTACCGCAATCGCTGAATTTGTCATAATCCCTAAATGATTTCGGTGTCGGATTGAAATGTAATATTGCCCTGGGTTCACAGGAAATTTCAGAAGGCTGACTCCATCGGTATCAACAATGTCTCCATCTCTTTGCAGCAGACCAGCTCGGCTGCCTGTTATTTGTGTGGGATTATTGGCGGAACGCAATTCCACCAAAATCCAATCGACTATCGCATTGTCTCCTTCAATATTGAGAACTGATTCGCAAGTTTCTTCACTGCCATTGTGATCAAAATTGTCGTTGATGAAATAGGGGTTGTTTAATGGTAAAACATTGTTAACTCTTAAATTGTCATTCATCAAGTTATTGCTGTTGTTAAAAGGTCCTTGTAAAATGGTTTTTACATTTATTGAAATCCCATTTGTATTGTTGAAAGCTGAGAGGCAGGTGGAATTTGGAACAGATTCGTAATCAAGAAAAGATAAAATTTCATTGTCAGTTGCATTGTTGACTAAATTAACCCCTATGAGATTTGAAGGCAGTTGGACGTCATTGAATCTGGCAAAGTCAAAAGTGCCGATTAAGCCTGGGGCGAAAGGGGCACCTGAGCCATCAGGATCATTGGCTAGATCATCATTCAAAACATTCGAATTGTGAAATATTGGAGAATAGTTGTTGCTTTTGTTCCAATCAGTATAGGCTACAAAACCGACTTGCAATTCATCGGGAAAGTCGTTCCGATTGTATCTTTGATGAACCTCCCAATCTCCATCGGGAAATCGATAAAGAACCAATATGGCTTCGTCTATTCGGGCAATTCTAATTTGTACATCAATGTTGGTCGGAATGGGAGTTATTTGCAAACTAGAATTACCATTTGTGGTGCTTTTGACTTCGAACTCAGGACCGGCACTAGCATTGGCATTTCCGACAGAAAGAAAAATATAATTTTCGCCACCGCTGGTCCAACCTCCAGCTCCGTAAGCGCCATTTGGATAATTTCTTGGAGTACGAATCATTACACCTGCTAAAGAAAAGTCCCCAACTGGAATGCCGTTTTGTGTTCTGTTGGTTGCAGAGACTTGAGTGGTGAAAACGAAATCTTGATCTACGTTTTTATAAATGAAATTGCTGCGATAATCCTGATACCAAACTCCAGTATAAGGCATCATGTGCAAGCGTCCATTTGTTGAATTGTCAATGTCGATAATCTCCAAATGTTCAGCATTCCATTGTTCCGTATCATTGATGTTTAACCAATCTGATAAACTGGAGGCATCGTCAAATTCGTCATTAAGTAATTGAATCTGAGCACTTAAACAGAAGGAGAGTGAAATAAGTAGAGCTGAAGCTAAAAATTTCATGATATAGTTTTTCTTAAAATACAACTTTTATGTGATTTCAAGAATTATCATCTACTTATAATAGTTTCTGGTAAAGCCTTTTGCTTCTTTGTTCCCCTTTAGTTTTTGAAGTAAACCGCTTGCTGATCCCAGCGCATAAGCGAAGACCTGAAGAAAAAGTGTAATGATTGAAAGCAAGGCAACCTCAATGCTTTTGTAAGTGAGAAGTGATTGGAAAAATGCAAATAAGGCCACAGCTATTGACCCCATTCCAATAAGTCCTAAGAGGTAAGTTCCATAAGGTATAAAAGGCGCTAATATGAGTGAAATTAAAACGCCAAAAAGAAGAAATGTCGGAGCCAAATGAATGGGTTTTAGCATGTTTTTATGCTTGGTTCCCAAATTTATTCTTGCCACTCCCCAATTAAAAATTTGTTTAAAAAACTTGCGAAGGCTGGTCCTTCTTTTGTGATAGACAAAAGCTTCTGGAATCAAGCCAACTTTAAATCCAGCTTCATAAATTCTCGCAGAAAAATCCATGTCTTGTCCATGCCTTAAACCGCCCATTCCGCCAATTTTATCAAAAACAGATTTGTGGATGCCCATGTTGAAACTTCTGGGATAAAATTTTCCAACACTTTTCTTACCACCTCTTGTCCCTCCAGTTCCAATAAAAGAAGTCATTGAATAGTTAATGGCCTTTAACAAAGGTGAAAAAGAGGGATGAAAGGTATCTGGTCCACCGAAAGCTTCGAATTGATTTTTTTTGAGTCCTTTGTCTATTTCAGATAAGTATTGGGGAGGCAGCATGCAATCAGAATCAATAAATAGGAAATATTCGCCATTGGCTTCCTGCATACCATAATTTCTAGCTGCTCCAGGCCCTTGATTTTTTTGCTTTAAATAGAGCAAATGGAAGGGCCATTGACCGTTTTTTATGTATTTTTGTGTACCATCGGTGGAACCATCGTCGACAATAACCAACTCATAACGAGAAACATCGTATTTCATTTCCAATAAGGTTTGGAAAAGTTCCTGAAGTTCATCCAGGCGATTATAAGTCGCAATAATTATGGAAAATTTGATTGAATTTTTCATTTGAAACCTGTTGAAAGGGAATAATGGTTAAAATCAAAAAATTTTATAGTAGAAATCAACCAATGGAACAAATGTCGAATAATTTCAGAATAAAACAAAATACCGATTTAATCAATGCAGCAGAGACATAAAAATCGAAAGCAATATTTCGAAGAACAAAGTTATACCACCAAAAAATATGTCATTCCATTTATTGAAGACGTTAAGCCTATCAATGATCAAACGTCCGTTCTTGAAATTGGTTGTGGTGAAGGTGGAAATTTACCACCATTTATTGAAAGATGCGGCAGGGTAGTGGGTGTTGATCTTAATTTTGGCCAGTTAGATCGTGCAGCGGAATACATGGCAGATGATGTTGCCTCTGGAAAATTGGAGCTAGTTTACCAAGATATTTACAAGGTTTCCCCCGAGGAATTGGGAGCCTTTGATATAATCGTTATGCGAGATGTAATCGAACACATTCCCAACCAGGAAAAGTTCATGAAATATGTCCAGGCCTTTTTAAAAGAAGACGGGGTCTTTTTCCTTGGTTTTCCGCCGTGGCAAATGCCATTTGGTGGGCATCAGCAAACATTGAAAGGATTTTTATCCAAAACTCCTTGGATTCACCTTTTTCCCAATCCTATTTATAAAAGATTGATGCGTTTTTCAGGAGCATCCGAAAAAGGAATTGAGGATAAAATGTTTATAAAAGAAACAGGAATAACGATTGAGCGTTTTCGAAGTATTTTGAAAGCAGAAAATTACCTAATTCATAAAGAAGTTTTTTATTTTATCAACCCTAATTACGAAGCAAAGTTTGGGCTTAAACCAAGGAATCAAATCGGAATAATGGGTAAAATTCCTTACCTTCGCAATTTTGTGACCACCTGCAGTTATTACTTGATTTCCAAGTCAGTCTGAAAAATTTAACAAATGAATCGGATAAAATCTTTGATACCTTATCTTCTGCCAATTTTTATTTTTTTAGGCGTAGCCATTGCGCTTTTCCCAGATGTTTTCCAGGGGAAAACAGCAAACCAACCTGATCAGGTAATTAGCCGTGGGAAGGAAAACGAGGCTAAGAAATTTTTTGAAAAGACGGGTGAAAATACCCTTTGGACCAATTCCTTGTTTTCTGGAATGCCTACTTTTTATGTTTCAGCCAGATATGAAGGGAATTTATTGAAGAAGTTACATTCTTATGTTTTGACCTTGAATCTACCCAAACCGGCCAATTATTTCTTTTTAGGCATGTTATCGGCTTTCATTTTCTTTTTGGTATTGGGAATAAACCCCTGGCTCTGTATGACGGGAGCATTGGCAATGGGATTGTGTTCTTATAATTTTGTAATATTTGAGGCTGGTCATGATAGTAAATTTTTGGCCATAGCCTATTTTCCCATGGTCGCTGCAGGGGTAATTCTTGCTTATAGGAACAAGTTTATTGAAGGAGCTTTACTTTTTGCCTTATCCTTTGGACTATTGCTTTGGACCAGCCATATGCAAATGATCTATTATTTGGGGATCGTTTTGCTAATCTATGTTTTGACCGAATTGGTTAGTAGTTTAAAAAATGGCAGTTTGCCTTCCTTTGTTAAGGCTAGTTTATTTCTTTTGTTGGGTTTGGTTTTGGCATTTGGTAGTAATGCTTCCAGATTGATTAGTTCTAAAGAATATGTTGAAGAAACAATTAGAGGAAAGCAGATTTTACAGGGCATATCCGAAAATAGCGGCACTTCAGGACTAGATAAAGATTATGTTTTTAATTGGAGTCATGGAATAACAGAAACCCTAACATTTATTGTTCCTTCATTTATGGGTGGAGCCTCTTCACAACCGATTAGTAAATCTTCAGAAACCTATAAAGATTTAAAAAGAAAAGGAGCCAATGGAGATGCGCTTAAATACGCTCCGCTTTATTGGGGAGCAATGCCTATGACCAGTGGTCCTGTTTATTTTGGAGCCATTATGATTTTTCTATTTCTTCTTGGGGCAATAGTTGTTCGTGGTTCCATGAAATGGTGGCTATTAATTTCAAGTCTATTAATTATCTTGCTTTCCTTTGGAAAAAACATGATGTGGTTTAGTGATATTTTTTATTACTACTTCCCTTTGTATGATAAATTCCGTGCTGTAAGCTCTATTCTTGCCGCTTTGCAATTGACAATTCCAACTTTGGGTATACTTGGTTTGTGGCATATTGTCTCAGGAAAAGTAAGCAGAGAATTCGCAAGCAAAGCTGTGCTTATTTCCGCTGCGGTAACAGGAGGAATTTGTTTGTTTTTGGCATTGGTTGGTCCAGGGATTTTTGACTTTGCAGGAAGCAATGATGGACGATATGGGCAAGCTGGATACAATGTAAATGCCTTTATTACCGATAGAAAATCTATCTTAAGAAGTGATGCGTTTAGATCATTTGCTTTGATTCTAGGATCTGCTGGAATTTTGTATGTCTATTTAAAAGAAAGTATAGCTGGGAACTGGAAAAAATATTTGGTTTACTTCGGTTTACCATTACTTGTTTTGTTTGATATGGCTGGAGTTGGAAAGCGTTACTTAAATGAAGATAATTTTGTCAATAAAAAACGTTATGAAAATCAATTCACGACGCCGAGGTCTGTCGATAAACAAATTTTGCAGGATCCAGATATTCATTATAGAGTTCATGATTTGAGCATCAGTTCATTTAACAGTAATGAAGCTTCCAGAGTTCATAAAACCATCGGTGGTTATCATGCAGTTAAATTGAGACGATATCAAGATTTGATTGAAAAACATATTGGTATGGGCAATCAGAAAGTCCTCAATATGTTGAATATGAAATACATTATCAACCAAGAGCGAAAGGCCCAACAAAATCCTGGAGCAATGGGCAATGCCTGGTTGGTTTCCAATATTCAAAAAGTGGCGGATGCAAATGCAGAAATTAATGCATTGAACAGTTTTGAGCCCACAACAACTGCTGTTGTTCACCAAGAGTTTAATGCTTACCTGAATGGTTTAAGCCCAGATGGTCAAGGCAGTATTAATTTGACAGATTATGCTCCAAATAAATTGGTTTATAAAAGTAATTCAACATCTGATCAAATGGCTGTTTTTTCAGAGGTATGGTACAATCCTGGAGTTGGTAAAGGATGGCAAGCTTATATAGACGGACAAGCCGTTGACCATATTCGAGCAAACTATATATTGAGAGCACTAAAAGTTCCAGCTGGAGAGCATGAAATTGTTTTTGAGTTTAAGCCTGGGTTTTTCCAAACCGGAGAAATGATTTCTTTGGGTTCTTCTGGAATTGTAATTTTATTGGGACTCGCTTGGTTTGGGATGAAATTTATGAAAAGGAAAGAAAACGATCAAATTGAGAATGCTTAGGAATTATTTATTATTGTATTTTTTATGAAATAGTATTCTTGACTTTTGATGAAATTATGGTTTGGCAGTTTGGTTTATTAATTGAATAGGGATTCGTAAAATTCTGAATGTAGCTTCCCAATATTTTCCCAATTCCAATTTTGCTTAGCATATTCAAAGTTTTTCAAACCCAATCCTTCTTTCTCAAGTCGTCCAGCTGCTTCAATTGATTTTGCAATGGAACCAAAATCATGTGGATCGAAAGTTGGATTGTTTGTGTTTTCTAGGATTTCAGCAATGTTGCCAACATTAGGCCCTGCAACCACTTTTTTGAAGGAAAAACCAAGTGGAACATTTCCCGAATTTAAAATTTTAATTCTCGGAATGATTAACAAATCTGCAGCGTTAAAGTAATATTGAATTTCTTCCTCTTCTACAAAACTTTGATTCCATAAAATGTTTTCTTGCTTTAGATTGTCAGATTTTTTCTGAATGAGCTTTTTGTAATATTTTAAATTCAGGAAGTCAAATAATCTGTACAATAAGTTTTTATTATTGTAATAGCCTCTTGGAATGATCAAAACTTTATTGGGCTGATTAACCAGTTTAAAAGACTCTAACAACATTCTTTCTTCCTGCTCATCTCGCAATGCACCAAAAGCCAAAATGACAAAATCTTGCTCTTTCAATTTTAGGAAATTTCTTGCCTCTTTCCTGGAACAATCATTTTGAATATTGTCATACCATCCATGAGGAATAACCACATGTTTTATCTGACTCATGGAAGGATATCTTTTTAAAAATTCCTGTTGGCTGAAATGCCCCATATGTATTATTCCGTCAGTGTAGCTGTAAACAGTCTTGTACAACTTTTCATAATTCACAGAATGGCTGTGTGGAAATACATTGTGTCTTGTTACGACAATTTTTGAGCCATTTTCTTTGAGTGCCTTTAACTGTTTTTCGACTTTATCTATTCTTTGTTGGTTGGGTGAAAATGACTTTCTGGAAACCATAAACGAAAGCAACTCGGGCCATTGGATATGAATGATTGAATAGCTTTTTTCCAGTTGCCAGAACTTGTCAATGCCACAATCTACTTGTATGTTTTTTGAAATAGAATTTCTGAAATTAGAAACAAAAGTATTTCTATTTCCATCTTTCGCTACGATTAAAATGTTCATTCAGAAATTGAATTTAGAAATTATTTCATTAATAATTGGCTCTCCAATTTTTAAGAGCGTTTATCATTCCTTCTGTGTCGAAAACAGGAGAAGGCATTCCACCAATATCCAATGCTTGTTCTATTGAATTGGCATATTTGAACTTAAATCTTTCCGTACCATAGTAGTAATCCATATATTTAAACATAGGTTCATTGTCGGTGATTTTCAAAAGTATGGAAGGAATTCCGTAAGATTCCGCAACAATGACTCCATGAAGGGAACTTGAAATCACAAAGTCAGAGGCAATTATTTCCGCCATTACTTCTTCTGGGCTTTGTGCCGGGCTAACTATTTTATCCTCATAATCTTTAAATATTGGATCCTCCATTTCTGAAAAATGAGGAATGATAATGTAATCTCTTTTTTTATTTGGTTTTTCTGAAATTGGATTTATGGCATTGAGCAATAGGGCAGGGTCACCATACAATTCGGGCACGACAGAGCAGCCCTTATACAATAAAAATTCTCTTGTAAGAGGACCACGAACGCTCAATACAGAAAGGGATTTCGGATTGGCGTTTAGTTCTCTTTTTTTGCCATTTATTCCGCTTCCCCAAACAATGTCATTGTCTTTGGCAAAATGCAGGATAGAACCAATCCCAAGAAGTTTGCCCTTTTCAGTTTCACTGGCCCGTTCAACTTTTTCGGCTAAGACTTTGGAAACTATAAACTCTGATAATTCATCTCCAAAATTTACAGCAATATTTTTATACCGTTTCTGGTTTCCTGACAAATATTTTTTAGGATTCCAGCTTGGATAGCTTGGTGGTCTCCACCAATATAATTTTACATTTTTCATGTTGTTTGGTTTATGCCTTTTGCCAATTGCTCAGCATAATAAGTATGACTGTAAATTGGTCCATCTAAGAGGGACTTTAGTTTTTCATTATCTGGTTCAATTTCTATATTGGCCATCTGACAAGATCGAGCTTCAAGGATGGCACGCTCACCACCTCCGTGCAGCTTAGCCGGGATGTACAAGTTTTTACTTTGATTGTAAATTTCGCAAAGCTTTTCATAAGAAATAAAATCAGCGATTTCTACTCCTGCACTTTTCAATTGCCTAACGATTCTATTTGGTTTTGTGAAATAGTAAATCAATCCTGTTCTGGTAGGCAGCTCTCCAATGGCCAATTTTTTTCCTTTTTTCTTCACCAACAAAGTTTGTCTTTTGTAAGCAGCAAATTTTCCAACGGTTAACCAATCATATATTTTTTTTGCATTGGGCATGGGCTGCATTATTTCCGTATTGATTCCAAATGCATGGACAATATTGGGATGATCTTTGATGAATTTTTTATACCAGTTTGTTTCATAAAACAAAACGTCGTAATAATTCATGGCCATTGGATCTGGTGGAGGAAGAGATCCTGAAATAAGCAAACCCTTTTTTACTTTTGTATTGGCAAATTTACTTCTGAAATGTCTATCCACCCGAGCACTCCAATTCGATTTGATCAATACCAAATCGATCTTTTGTTCCTTCAAATATTCTTCGGTCAGTGTAGTCGAATCTGTGGCCAAATTGTATTTTATGATATTGAATTGCTTTGAAATGATTTCCAAAGCACTCGTAAACCCATCTACCCAATTATTGAATTTAATGGTGTTTTTAGGCACATAAAAAACGATAAGAATATTTTTCATACTAATGTTGCTCTTAGTGAAATCCCTCAAAAGGCAATGATAGTTTATACTTTTAATAAATTATAAAATTCACCTTGTTTTTTATAAAACTGTGAATGAATTAATGGCTTGAAAGCCATTTTAATCTAAAATCCATTGCTGATTGTTTTTTTGCATTAAAGTCTTGAATTTCAGTATAGTTAATTACGCAAGAATGGCTTACATGTTGTTAAACAAAATATAAAATATGATCTGAATACATCTGAAACATTCAAAAGGCGTAATCATTGATGATGTAGAACATATGTTGTACATTTGCAAGACAAGGTAATATGGGTATAATCAAACGACAAGGGATAAAGTATAGCTTTATTTCCTATATAGGCGTTATTCTTGGCGCAATAAATATTCTCATAATTTATCCTTTTGCTTTGGAGCCGGATGAATTGGGTTTGGCACGTTTTGTTTTAGATACCTCATTATTTATTGCTCCCTTTTTTTTATTGGGTCTGGATCAAATAGGACAGAAATTTTATCCCGAATTTAAGGACAAAGAATCCGGTGACAGAGGCTTGTTGGGCTTTATGTTATTGGTTGGGATCTTTGGATTTGTGTTATGTGTTTTGATAGCCATTCTTTTCGGAGATTGGTTAGGAGAGTATTACAACAAACAATCTCTCTTATTTGACGGACGTCTTTTTTACATGATACCAATTATTGGTTTGGTATTGTTAATGAAAATATTCTATACCCAATGCATCAATTATAAACGGATTACCATTCCCGCCTTGTTTATTATTTGGTACATCAAGATTTCATTGCCCATTTTGGCCCTCCTTTATTATTATTCTTATATTTCAATCGATACGATTTTATGGGGAATTGTAATCAGTTATCTATTGGTTGTAATTTCTCTTGTTGTATATACGAATTCATTACAGAAGTTGAAATTCAAAATATACAAATCCTATTTCCCTCGAAAAAAAATTAAGGAAATGGGGGTTTATGGACTGTACGCAATGTTGGGTAGTACAGGAACACTGATAGCAACCAGACTTGATGCAATTATGTTGGCCAGTATTGATACTGGTGCCTTGACGAGTAGTGGAATCTATACAATTCCATTGTTTATTTCGAGTGGAATTGCCATTCCGACGGGAGCTATTTTTGCCATAAGTGGTCCCATAATTTCTGAAGCTTGGAGCAAAAATAATTTGACTTCTATTCAGAATTACTACTCAAAGACTTCTTTAAATTTGATTATTTTTGGAGTATTTGCTTTAATGCTGGTTTGGTTGTCAGTTGATGAATTGTATGCGATTATGCCGAATGGGGAAAAATTTGTGGCTGGAAAATATGCAGTTTTGATTCTAGGAATAACCAAATTGATTGACATGGCTACAGGGATAAATCAACACATAATCGCTTTTTCAGCTTTCTTTAGGTTCAATTTTTATGCACTTATGTTTTTGGCTGTACTCAATATTGTCAGCAACTACATTTTTATCCCAATCTATCACATCAATGGAGCCGCACTTGCAACCTTGTTTTCTTTGACTGTTTACAATGTTATAAAATTTGTTTTTATTTACGTGAAATTCGGAATGCAGCCTTTTAGTATTCAAAGCATTAAGGTATTGATTTTAGGATTGCTGGTTTATTTCTTAGTTTGTTTTGTTCCGAATACTGGGAATCCATTTGTCGATACTTTTATCAATTCTTTGTTAGCTGGAACCTTATATGTATTTAGTATTCTTGCCCTGAAGATTTCTCCAGATTTAAATGTTTTGTTCAAACAGATTATAAAGAGGATTAAGCCTTGAATTTCGAATGTATCTATTTTTATTATGATTTTTTATTAGGCATAGATGTTCTTTAAAGCAGCCTCCAATTCTGGAAATTCAAACTCGAATCTTGTCTTTTCGATTTTTGCAGAAGAAACATTGATGCTAAACAGCAGCGCATTGGCCATTTCACCCAAAGCAAGTTTTAGCGCAAAGCTCGGTGCAGGAAATGGAATAAAGGGTCTTCCTAAGACCTTGTTCAGTTTCTTGGAAAAATCATATTTGCTAAGCGTTTGTGGTGCAATGGCATTGTAGGGCCCTTGTACATTTTCGTTTTCTATGGCATGCAAGATCATCATTGCAAGGTCATTTATATGAAGCCAGGAATAAATTTGTTTGCCATTTCCGAAATAACTGCCAATTCCCATCTTTGCAGGCAAGGCCATTTTTGCAAGTGCTCCTCCGAAATTGAAACCATCGCCGGAAATCAATTCATTGATCCAAAGCAATATTAACAAATACCTAGTTGATTAGCTTGTGTTTTCATGAAATGAGTTATTGCTAAAGTGCTGGTAAAATGAAATTGAAGTATCGCCCGCAAACTTTGGGCAATGAGATTGTTTGGCCTGATTGCATTGGAAAATTCATCACTTCATGAAATTATACTCGCCAATAGGCTTGCCTAATAAACTCCCAAATCTTTTATTACTAGTTCAGTCTATTCATTATGGATGAGTATATATGTTGAATATATATCTATTTCCATTAAACTTTGCTGTTTTTGTTTGTTCTATCTTGTGTGACTTACATTTTTAATTAAACAAAAAAAGATTATGAAAAATTTATTGATGTGTGCAGTTCTGTTGAGTTGTTGTTCATTTTTAAGCCTTTCTGCTCAAAGCAGTGAAGAGTGCCGAGAATCACTCAAAGATTTGAGAGAAAACTATAACGAGGGTAGAAAAGATACTAGAGAAAGCCACAATGAGGCAAGAAAAGACATCATGGAAAATTTTCAGGAGGCCATGAAATCTGCTGGTAATAGTGAGGAAAGAGAAGCTGCCCAAGCAGAGAAAGAAGATGCTTTGAATGCTTTAGAAGGGAATTTAGCAACTGAAATGGATGCATTAGAAAGTGCTTATGAAGCAGAGTTGGAAGCTTTGGAAGGTGATTGTGAGGGAGTAAATGTT
>CALBCY010000131.1 GCA_937927195.1 uncultured Chitinophagales bacterium | reverse complement strand
TTTTCCTCACAGTTATTCGCTTCGCCAATTGTTCCGGGGAAGGGACTAAAGTTTGAGCAGTTATCATTAGTGGGACTGGGATAGGCTTTCCTCAAACAAAATTGAGCCTCTGGTTCCGGTAAATCTGTCCAGATCAGCATTGTATAGGTCGTACCAGGTTCCAGACCCAAAATATATCCACTTTCATTATTGTGGCAAACAATTTCATCGCCTAAATCTTCACAAGAATTAAAAACTGAAATTCCTGGACTTCCTTGGAGAGACTCAAAATAGAGCTCGCTATAAGGAGCTACAAAACTGAACCATTGTGTTCTATTGCCAACCACATCACAGGGTAAACGAAGCCCTTCGTCTTTTGACAAGGAATTGTCGAATGTAAAGATACTTTCACTGTTACATCCCTCTTCAAAAGTAGGAATTACTCCGGGAAAAGGAATTGCGCCTTCGCATCGGTCATTTGGAAGGGGAGGACTGCCAGCTTCAATAGAAAATCTGATTTCCATCATATCCTGCCAGTAGACTGAAAATAGTAAAATATATGTTTCTCCAGGCACCAAGCCTTCTAAATAGGTAGAGGTGTTAACCCCTCCAAAATTGTTATAATCCTTAAAGCATAACAGTTCATTTGTTTGTTCACATGCTCCATTCTCATAGACAACTAATCGAATATTGTTCATATAAAAAGTAATATCAATGACTTCAGACGGAGCGATAAAAGAGAAGTATTCCCGATTTAGCAATGACTGTTGAGTCATACATGAAACATCATGGTTGTATTGATCAGGGTTCCCTTCCAAGCTCCAAACGATGGTGTCGCAGGAGTAAGGATCATAATCTGGAAAGGGAACCGGATTGTTACAATTGCTCGCTAATAACTGATGGTTAGAAACAGAACAAAAAAATAGGAGTATCAAAAAAACATACAAAGAGACATTCAAAAAGACATTCAAAAAATTGAAGCCAGTGGAGGAATTTTTAATCTTGTTTTTAATTTGATAAAATGAAATGATTGCAGTTTTCATAGGATGGATTTTTTATTATTTACTGAGTTAATTTGAATTTTTGTGAAATGGAGAATGCTCTCACTATATATAATGCCGGAAGGACAAAAATGCCAGTGTTTTTCTAGCAAAATTTGAGTGAAATGAGTAATATTTCACGAAAAAAAAACTGAATGAATTTCATAATGCTAACAAGCTAAGGACTTGTGAGCCAATAGGGTAGAATACGTGTTTTAGATTGAAGGTGAATAAGAAAATTTATTTGATAGTTTTTTTCTATTCGTTTCTTCGTGGTAGGCTTTCCGATGTTCACTCCACAAAAAAAAGGAGCCAGATTTTCATCTGACTCCTTTAACTTATTAAACCATTAAACAAAACAAAGCTTCTTCAACAAAGGGCTGTTAAAAGCCCTGAATCAATTTTATGAATAGTAGATATTAGTAATTAATTTCACTAAAAGCTAAAATTATTCTATCGTGAAATAACAATTCTTTGACTGGTTGATCTATAGGATGAAATCAATTCCACAATGTAGATTCCATTGTCAACATCGCTCAAATCAATATCAACCAAAGAGCGAGCATTGTCAGATTCTATTGAAATACTTTCAATCAAAGAACCTTGCAAATTGTAAACATTCAACAACATTTCTTGATCATCATTTCCAGCCAATTCAACTTGGAATCTTCCATTGCTCGGATTAGGGAAAGCCTTCAATTCCAATTCTTCAATTGCCAAAGGATTTTCAGTAACTGTAGGATGACTCATTCTGTTTTGGCTGCCTTCTTCATTTACCTCCCAATCATTGTCGTCTCCAGGATTATATGGGCTGTCTATGGGGCATTCCCAAATCACTGAACCATTCGTTAATCCATAAGCTTCTACACAACTTAGCGTTCCCCAATCACCACACCAGAATGTTCCGTCAGCCAAATACAATTCCCCTCCATCTGGAAGGTCTACGAAAATGAATCCATCGTATAATGTAACTGTAATACCAGGGCATTCGTAATTGTCAAATATTTCATCCAACCAAGGGTAATCTTGTAAAATCGGATCTGTTGGAGGTAAAACTACATCGCCACAAGTCCAATTAGAAACCACTTCTGTCAATCCATAAGCCTGAGCACAGCTGAAGCCAGGATAATCGCCACAATAGTATTGACCTGATGCATTGTACATGTCTGTACCCTCTGGGCCAGCAATAATTAAATAGAAAGTAGAACCACTTGCATAGGCCGTAATTGAGATTCCATCACAATTATTTTGATCAACCAAATTGCTAAGGAATGGATATTCCGAGAAGATCTGGTTTGAACCTGGAGGTGTCGTGCCCTCTCCACATTCCCAAGTATCTGTTGGTGAACCAAGACCATATGCGGCAACACAGCTAAAGCCAGGCGCATCTCCACAGTAGTAGGTTCCATCTTGGAAGTACAAACTTCCTTCTCCATTGGTATAAACGTATATGTAGGCATAAGTTCCAAGATTATAGACTTCTACATAATCTCCATCACAATTACTTGTATTGACAAGATTGTTTAAGAATGGATAATCGTTGAAAACCTCACTTTCTTGTGGAAGAAGGCAATCACCGAAATAGAAAACAGTTGTAGGGAACGAATCCAAACTTATGCAATCATCGAATGGTTCTGGGCAGTATCGGGTTCCATCACAATAGTAATAAAGCACAGGGAAAAATACATCTGTGATGCAATAGGCCGTTACGCCATAATAGTAGGTTCCGTCTAAATCTATTTCATAGACCAAAATGTTGTTAGGACTCATATTTTGTATCTGGAAGACGTCTGTCAAAAATTCATAATCCAAACTGTTGACAAAATCTTCTGCATTTGCTGGGCTTGTACAATTAGCAACAATCGTTTCCCCACATGTCCATGAAGCGGTTGGAGATCCCAAGCCATAAGCAGAAACACAACTAAAGCCTGGAGCATCTGAACAATAGAAACTGCCATCTTCAAAGTATAAACTATTTCCAAATGGAGTATTGACCATTACATAAGCATAAGTTCCTAGGTCATAAACATCAATATAAACTCCCTGACAATTGTTTGGATCAACAACTGAACTTAGCCAATTGAAATTGTTGAATACCTGATCAGTTGAGGTATCATCACAAAGGTTGCCAATGGAAATGTTGAAAGTCCATTCGTATTGACATGGAACAAGGATATCTGGCCCAATAAGTCCAATGGTGTAAGTAACTGTCCCTGCGCCATTTAAGACGTCCAAAGTTAAAATTCCCTCAAGTGTACTTTGTCCATTGATGTTTTGCAAGTCCCCGCTTAAGCTGCCTTGACCATTGCATGGATTAAAGGTTTGCCCTGGAGGTGGAGCCAATGAAATATCCAATTCAATAACATCTCCCACACATCCATCTAAATCATATACTCCTGGTGCCAATCCTGACTCTACAGGATCGCAATTGTCAACGACAATAACAAGGAATGTTTTTGTTTCTGTTGAAATGGTGGCTGGACCCTGTGGGCCGTCTGGTATTGAATTGCAATAGACCACATAAGTTGAGACTGCCGTGTAGTACATCGTATGGCTTGCTACAATGCTATTGTCTTGTTCAACATTAGCAGGTGTCCAAACCAAAGTAGGTGGGCCAATTGGACCACCAGTATCAGAAATATAACAGGGTACTTCGGCATATGGTGGGTCAAATTGCACCGTCTCCCCAACACAGGCATAAATTATTTCATCCGTTGCAAAATCACCATCTTGTTCAATGCAAGTAATGGTTACTTCCAAATCGGCAATAGAACATCCTGATTCAAAGCCTGTCGGAACATAATCGAAATTGACAGGCTGTCCATCATAGTCAGCGAAATCTATTCCTGCATCATAATATGGATCTAAAATGGTTCCGTCAGCCAATTGAATGAAGAAATAATCCGTTCCGTCATCACAGGTTTCATAAAAAATGATTCCAGAATGATTGGCACAATCTCCTGTTGTGCTTCCTCCTGAACCATTTCCTCCAATGTTTCCATTTCCACCTGGGCCACTCGGGCCAACTGGTGGATCAATTGGACCAATTGGATCATCACAGCCCTCTGTTTCCACTGTGAAATTATAGGTGTAAATACCCGGTTGCTGAATTTGTCCATTCGGACAAATCATAAAATCTACAACATAATCAATTGAAGTGCTTTCGTAAACTGTAAAAGCAATGGTGCTTCCAAATCCTGTTGCATCGACTGCATTTTGATCCCAATTGTCAAAATATCCCAATGGGCAATTTCCTGTCGCACCTGGAGCTTCGGCTGTAAAAGTACCACCTTGACAGATCGCAGCATCTACAAACCCGTAAACCGTTGTCGTGTCAACATTGCCCGGGTCATTTTCTGAATAAATGCAAGCCAATTCTATTTCTAAACTATTTGGTCGGCAATTCTCACTTTCATTACCAGTAAAAGAGTAAGTGATGAAATAATTTTCTCCATCTACTTGAGCAATATCTAAATCATCGATGTTTATCGGGTCAAATTGAACAAGGGTTGAAATTGTTTCAAGATAAAAGGCGGCTTCATTGTTTATGTCGCATTCTGGCTCAATAAAGGAAAAAGCCGCTACTGCATTTGAACAATCGGTATTGTCAGGCGTACAGCCTTCTTCATTAACATCAACGATCGTAGCCCAGAACCATAAATCTTCCCCGCTGTCTCCCAATGCTTCAATGCATTCGGTACTGTTGCAAATTAACTCACCTGTGCAATTGTAAACATAAAAATCAAGAGAACCAGCAGCATTTGCAAAAGGACATCGCATTACAACATAAATATAATCTCCTTCTCCACTAAAATCTACTTCTGCAATTGCCACATATTCGTTAGAAGCCAAACCGCTATTGGCAATCAAATTACTATAATCTTCTAGTGGGATTTCACAATTAGAAATGTTAGGCGATCCACAGTCTGGTGAGTTATCTACTGTTATATTATTATGTACTTCGAATGCGCCACCACAATAGGCTTCTCCTGAATCTTCGTAAACTGTGGTAACCACATAGTCGATGCTTTCATAAGCAATAGCATAATAGTTTTGCGCATCACTGCCAATGATGTCTTCCATTGGTGAAATGCTTACACTTTCAACAAGCAAACATTCTTGTGGAATATTTCCAGGTGGGAATGGGATTATTGGAATGGCAATTGTATCACCTCCGCAAGCAGTACTGGATAAATCCATTGAGTAATTTCTCGCTTCAATGCAACTAATCAAAACAGAGTTGTCTGCATTGGGGCAAGAGTTTGTAGTAAGGGTGAAATCATAATTGATTTCTTGACCTGCAAAAAATATCCAATCAATATCATCTGTTGTGTAGGGTAGGTAAGCCGAACCATCATTGTCATAAATGAAAAAGGTGCCACTTACATCTGGTTCGCACAAAGCCGGAAGCACTGTGCCACTATGGGCAGAACAATCGGGTTCACTGGTTCCGCAATTGCTTGCATCAACAATGCTGTAAATGCTTTCTCCATACAAGGTGGAACCTGAATTTATTGGATTGCAAGCAGGATCTGTAATATGGGCTGAAACAGTATAAGTATTGTTTTGTGTTACTGCTAGTAAATAACCCTGATCCGTTATTTCGATTAGGTCAGATCCTGGATCAGGATCGATTGTGAAATTTGAAAATTCGAAAGGGCAAGCTGCGCCACTTTCATTAGGGACAACTGGGCCTTCCAGTAAAACAGTGTCTCCATAACAAACAAAAACTTCTGTGTCTTGTGCTTGTATTCCAAAAGAGCAGCCTAACCATAAGGCCAGCAATGGAATTAGTGTGTGTGTAAAATTAAACTTCATAAGCGAATGTTTTTTGTATCTCCTATTTATTTTATTGGAGAAAGAATTATTAAATATTAAGATGGGACGTCTTTAATAAATAATAAATGGGGTTAACAAAAAGAGCAAATAAACATTTAAAATATTCTTGTCAGGTAGACGTGCCAGTTGTGCGAGGAAGAGAACCAGGCCAATTGGGAATGTTTGTAATTTTAAATGGTCAACTTGATTCTATAATCTTTTTTATTTATTTTAATTTTTGTTGGTTTAATAAATTTTAAAGGGAAGAAACACAATTCCAAATTATTCAAGGTAATTGTGTTTCTTCCATTAGGCTAAAGGCTAAAGGCTTTCAAACTATCTTGCAATAATTAATCTTTCAATTGTTGTTTTGAAATTGGAATTCAATTCTATGAAATAGATTCCAGATTCCAGGTGATTCACATCAATTGATTGATTGGAATTGTTGGTTTCAAGCCTAAACGAATCAGCTAACTTTCCTTGAATATTGTAAATGTTTATCTCCGCATCCATGTCTAGGTTACCAGTCATTTCAATATTGAAATATCCAGAACTCGGATTGGGATAAACATTCATTTTTATTTCAGCAACATTCTCTATTTGTGACTCCTCATTAAGGCCGATTCTATTGGAAGGATCGTCACCCGTTTCCTCGATGCTGCCATTATTGTTGCCATCGTTGGGGGTGAAAGGAAGGTCATCTGTACAAGACCAAAGGATTTCACCATTGCTTAATCCATAAGCATCAATGCAACTAAAGGCAGCATAATCTCCACAATAGTAAGTGCCATCGCTTAGGTACAATTCTCCACCTTCGGCCAAGTCAACAAAAATGAAATTGGTGCTTCCAGATTGATACAGCGTCACTGCTTGACCAGAACAATTAGAGCCCGAAAGTACTTCAGCTAACCAAGGATAAGTCTCTACAATAGAAGGCGTTCCGCAAGATTGGAGAATTTCAATTTGAGCATTTTGTGCCTCAGCTATTACTAGGCAGGTCGATCCGGTACAAGTAATTTCACCTTGGCAATCCACAACGATTGGAGTTCCCGCTGTAGGAAGTTGACTTGGTGAACATGAAACTAGCTGATAAGAGTATTCTCCTAAAACAAAAATTTCTGTTACAGCAACAATTGA
>CALBCY010000130.1 GCA_937927195.1 uncultured Chitinophagales bacterium | reverse complement strand
GGACCGTCAGCAACTGGTTCACCATCCAATGCTTCATAAACTGTCAAATAATCACCGGCAAGACTGTCTGTTGAGAAACAGTAGGTTTGTCCTGCAACTAAAGCAGTTACTGTGCTGTACTCCCCTGGATAGTTACAAGTAGATAATTCAACTACTGCTGGGTTTCCATCACAATCAGTACTTTCTGTTGGAGCATCTCCACCCTGATATGGTCCACCAAGTGGACAAGCTGATGTAGTGACTACACAAGAACCATCATCACAAACTGCAGCTGCATCGTAATTATCTGCAACTGGGTTGGTACATCCTGTTACAGGATCTCCACAGGAAGAGCAAGTAACAAAGGTTGATCTACAAACTGATTCCGTTCCACAAGCCTCGTCATTCAAATTGATTTGAACAAATACTGTTTCTGTTGCAGCTACGATACACAAACTTCCATCGGCTGGACCGTCAGCAATTGGACCACCATCCAATGCTTCATAAACTGTCAAGTAATCACCAGCAAGACTGTCTGTTGAGAAACAGTAGGTTTGTCCTGCAACCAAAGCAGTTACTGTGCTGTACTCTCCTGGATAGTTACAAGTAGATAATTCAACTACTGCTGGGTTTCCATCACAATCAGTACTTTCTGTTGGAGCATCTCCTCCTTGGTATGCTGTACCTGGTGGACAAGCTGTTGTTGTTACCACACAAGAACCGTCGTCACAGATTGCATCTGCATCGTAGTTATCTGCAACTGGGTTTGTACATCCAGTTGAAGGATCTCCACAGCTTTCACAAGCCAATGAAGTTACTCTACAAGCGCTTTCAGTTCCACATTCGCCATCATTTAAATTGATTTGCATATACAGTGTTTCTGCTGTGGCCTCTACACAGAAGTTTACAGCTGCACCTTCGGCAATTGCTTCTCCGTCCAAATCGTCATAAATTGTTAAATAATCGTCCTCTCCAGATGAACTAAAGCAGTAAGTTGCTCCGATGGTTGCTCCATTTATTGTAGCATATTCGCCTGCATAGTTACAAGTAGAAATCGTCTCAAACAATGGACTTCCATCACAATTCACAACTTCAGTTGGTGCATCAGCAGTGGCAAAGGGTGTTCCAAGTGGACAAGCTGTTCCGCCAGTTGTTGTACATGAACCGTCGTCAATGCAAGCCTCTGGGTTATAATTATCTGCTGTTGCATCTGTACATCCTGATATAGGATTACATGGATCAGTACAAGCCGTGTTTCCTGCATCACATGAACCATCATCTACACAGGCATCAGCATTGTAATTACAAGCTGTTGCGTCTGTACATCCTGAAACGGGTGCACATGGATCTGTGCAATCAGTATTTCCATAATCACATGAACCATCATCTGTAACAGCATTTGAATCATAATTACAAGCTGTCATATCTGTACAACCTTCCGCAAAGGTACAAGTACCATCATCAACACAAGCCGTTTCATCATAGTTCGTTGCTGTAGCATCTGTACATCCTGAAACAGGTGCACATGGATCTGTGCAAGCCGTGTTTCCTGCATCACATGAACCATCATCTACACAGGCATCAGCATTGTAGTTACAAGCTGTGGCATCTGTACATCCTGAAACCGGTGCACATGGATCTGAGCAATCAGTATTTCCATAATCACATGAACCATCATCTGTAACAGCATTTGAATCATAATTACAAGCTGTCATATCTGTACAACCTACTGTATAGGTACAAGTCCCGTCATCTACACATGCATCAGCATTGTAGTTTAAGGCTGCCATATCTGTACATCCTGATACAGGAGCACATGGATCAGCACAAGCTGAATTTCCAAAATCACAAGAACCATCATCTATCGTTGCTTCCGAATTGAAATTACAAGCAGTTGCGTCGATACAGCCCAAGCAAGATGTTCCGTCTCCGTCACATACACCACAAGCATCCATCATACTGCTTCCATTACAAACTCCAGCGCAATCTAATGAACCATCACAATCATCATCGGCATTTCCGACATAACCAGTTGGCTGAGTACAAGACTCCAAAGTGACACTTGGATTCCCAAGACCGTCACCATCTAAATCTTCGTACCAAGTCAGAGGCGTTTCATTACAAGGAACCGTTCCGTTGTCACTGAATGTTGCAGTCCAACAGCTATTGCTATAAGGACCAAAAGAGTAATTGATTACTCCATCTTGAGGTGGACAAGCATCAGCACCAGCTGTACCAGCAGGACCTGAATCACAAACTGAACCATTGGCAGATTGGATTTGAACCATTCCTACACCACCTGAACAATCAGGACTAGACATAACAACTGCTGAATATTCTTCAGGATAAACAGTTACTGTTGCTGACAATGCTGTTGGAGTCAAATTTGATCCATCATCATCGCATGTAGCTGTTGCAGTAATAGTATAAGTAGTTGGAGCACATGTTTGATTACTTGGAAGAACAATTGTTGCCGCTGATCCAGAAGCACCAGATCCAACTTGAACATTTCCATTCCAATAAACAAAAGAAGCAGGGTCTGTACCTGTTACTGAACCAGTAATTGAAACTGTTCCAGCACTACATCCTTCTAAATCAGCAGAAACTTGAGGATCTGTAGGACAAGTAATGCAATTAGAATCATCAACAGCTGTAATTTGGAATTCGTATAATTCATTTAAAGAATAGCAAGGTACAGGAACAGCTAAAGCAGTAGCCAAAGACTCTACCAGTTGAATTACACCAACTACACCTTCAATACTTGTTTGTCCGCCAGTTATTGCACTTGCAAAATCGAATAAATCCTGCAAAGAATCAAATTGATCTGGAGCAGCTGGTCCATCAGCACATGACATACAAAAATCATTGGAAGCGTCACCGTCAGTATTACAAGGCAAAGCCAAAGTACATAAATTACTGATGTATACACCTTGGATAATTTCATTCACATTGACCAAATCAAAACCGAAACCAGTAACATTATAACTGCTTCCAGCAACTAAGCCATAATCAGCACCATTCAATACATAATTACCAGATCCAAGAGGCACTTCTTCAACAGTACCTAATATGGCCTCTCCAGTAGGATTGCCATCGTCGTCAAGGATAATTGTAGCAGGATCAGTAACAACGTATGCATAATTTGCAGCACCAGTTCCTGGGTCATCATTCAATGTCAATGTACCGTTTTCACAAACCTCCAAAGAGGCTGGAGCAACTGGGCTAATCGTTGACAATCCACAAGTTGAAACAGGAGCCAGTGGATCTGGACAATCTTCTACAGTTATGCTGTATTCATAAAATGAATTTATTGAATAACATGGTGCAGGAACACCCAAAGCAGTTGCTAGAGTGTTAACGAGATCGATGACCCCCAAAACAGACTGAATACTTGTTTCACCTCCACCAATGGCAGCAGCAAAATCAAACAATTCTTGTAAAGTTGTAAAACTTTGTGGAGCAGCTGGTGCATCCGCACAAACCTGGCAAAAATCATTGGATGGGTCGCCATCTGTAGTACAATCAATAGCCAAAGTGCAAAGGTTACTGATGTAAACACCAGCAATGATTTCATTTAAGTTATCCAAATCAAAACCAAAGCCCGTAATAGAATAAGATCCGGCAGTAAGTCCATAAGTTGCAGGATCTAAAAGATAATTACCTGAACCCAAAGGAACTTCTTCTATTGTTCCAAGAATGGCTTCTCCATTTGGATTTCCATCGTCATCTAAAACGATGTTATTTGGATCTGTAATAACGTAGGCATAATTAGGCGATCCAGTCCCAGGATTATCCGGAATATCCAAAGTTCCATTGTCACAGACCGTGACAGCAGTTGGCGTTAAGGCTGCAACATTTGCATAGCCACAAGTGGACGCTGGTGGTACTATCTGACTTTGCAAAAAGCAGCAACAACAGATTAGCATTAAAAAAGTAAAAAGTCTCTTTTGAATCATAATAAAAGTGTTTAGTTATAAATATTTTTGTTTTATGTAAGCAATTATAGTTAAAGGTCTTAAAAATAAACTAATAATAAAAAAATAAATAGGATTAGCTATTAAGCCTGTATAGTCTCCTACAAAATCCATTCCATTTCAACAAAACAAAAGACTAATAATCAACGATTTAGTAATTTTTCCTTATTCACTATTTGAATTGTCTATAGGATCGATATTCTGCTGGTTTCTAAAAAATAAAAACCCCGATTCTGTTAAACAGAATCGGGGTTCATTTCATTATTCAATAATCAAGTTGTCTACTCTTTGATTATTCTAGCAGTTTGTTGAACACCATCTTGTAACATTTGAACAAAATAAGTTCCAACACTGTATTGACTGATATCCAGATTAATTTGGTTCAATCCTTCTTGAGCTTTCAATTCAGATGAATAAATCAATTTACCAGTTATGTCATAAACCGTTAAGCTAACAGCAGAATTTGATTCAACCTGATAGTTAATGCTAACTGTACTTGAAGCAGGAACCGGAGCTACATTCAAGATACTGAATGGCTTGGCATCTCTGATCAAACTAATTACCTGAGAAACTATTCTAGTCTCACCAAATTGGTCAACTTCTAACAATCTGTAGTAAGCAATTCCTGGAGCAACATCTGAATCAGCATAATTGTAATGTTGCTGAATATTGCTGTTACCCAAAGTATTAACTTGTCCAATTTGCTCAAACCTAACTCCATCTAATGATTTTTCTAGGATAAAGTAATCGGCATCTTGCTCTGAAGCAGTAGTCCAGTAAACATCATTGAAATCAGTTTCAACTTTTCCATCGAAACTTAATAACTCAACAGAAGTAACTGTACAATCAATTGATTGAGAGCTAAATGACAATGAACAATCTGGATTCGCAATTACTGAAATAGTAACATCATATCCAGTTCCTACATTGAATGGTCCAATTAAAGTATTGTTGCCAAAGTTGTTTACAAGGGTTTCACCTGTTAAATTGTTTGTAATTAAATACCCCTCACTTCCTGGAGTTCCTCCAGCATGAGAAATAATCAAATTGTAATCAGGTCCATCTAAACAAATAACTTCCGCAATGGCTTCAAAATCATCACAACTTACAGCTGGAGCTACAACAGGAATTTCCTCTCCATTGCTTCCAAATTCAGTTACAACACCTGCTTGAACAGATGAAGTATAAGTTGCAGTAGTTGACCCATCTCCAAACACAAAACCAGCTGGCAAGTAAACAGTAATTGAGTAGTCTCCAGGAGGAAGGTTTCCAGCTCCAATTCTACCATTTACTCCAGTTGAAGCAACTGAATTGGTATCATCGCTAGTTCCCAATATTCCATCTTCACCAGCTCCAGTAATCAATACTGTTGCACCTGGAATAGGCTCATCGTCACCATCGAAAGTTCCATTTTCATTCTCATCGAAGAAAACAATTGTTTCTAGACCACCTGTAGCACAAGACTCATATTCACATGAAGCATTGTCACAGTTAGCAGCTGAATCAAAATTACAAGCTGTCATATCCGTGCAACCCATTACTACATTACAAGGATCTGGGCAATCTGTATTGCCATAATCACAAGAACCATCCTCTACATTTGCAGCTGAATCATAGTTACATGCTGTGGCATCTGTACAACCATCCACTGCATCAATACATGATCCGTCATCGCAGTTTGCAGCAGCGTCATAATTGATAGCTGTAACATCTGTACAACCCATTACCACGTTACAAGCATCTGGACAATCTGTATTGCCATAATCACAATTTCCATCATCTACATTTGCAGCTGAATTATAGTTACAGGCTGTTGCATCAGTACAACCATTGATTGTATCGACACATGATCCATCATCGCAATTTGCAGCAGCATCATAGTTGATGGCTGTTGCATCAGTACAACCTAAGATTGCATTACACGAATCAGGACAATCAGTATCGCCATAATCACAATTTCCATCATCTACATTTGCAGCTGAATTATAGTTACAGGCTCCTGGATCAGTACAGCCATCGACTGCATCAATACAAGAACCATCATCTACACATGCTGTAGCATCATAGTTGATGGCTGCAGCGTCAGTACATCCCATAACAACAGTACAAGGATCAGAACAGTCACTGTTTCCGTAATCACATGAACCGTCATCTGTGTTTGCATTGGCATCATAGTTACAGGCTGTGGCATCTATACAACCATCAACAGGATCTATACAAGAACCATCATCCACACATGCTGTGGCATCGAAGTTAATTGCATTCATATCAGTACAACCCATAACAACTGTACATGGATCAGAACAAGCGCTATTTCCATAATCGCAAGAACCATCGTCTGTATTTGCAGTTGGTTCATAGTTACAGGCAGTAGCATCTGTACATCCAACAGCTGCATCAACACATGTTCCATTGTCACAATTTGCATTTGGATTGTAGTTCAAAGCACTTTCATTTGTACATCCAAGAATTACATTACATGCATCAGGACAATCAGTATTACCATAATCACAATTTCCATCGTCAGTATTGGCATTCTCATTGTAGTTACAAGCTGTGGCATCAATACAACCTAATACTGTTGCAATACATGAACCATCATCGCAAGTAGCAGTCGCTTCATAATTCGTAGCACTTGCATCAGTACAACCTAATTCTGCTGCACAAGGATCTGGGCAACCTAAAACTCCATAATCACAAGAATCATCATTGCAATTAGCTGCTGCATCATAGTTACAAGCAGTTGCATCTGTACATCCAGAAACACTTGTCAATGTGACAACACAACCACAAGTTGTACCGTCCCAAACTTCAATATCTCCGACTGAACAGTCAGTGTTACAAGTTTGATCATAGTCCATGCATGATCCGTCATCCGCATCTGCAGTCATGTCGTAGTTAGGAGCACATGGATCTGTACAACCAGGGTTGCAATCTCCAATTACACATCCACCATCATCACAATTTGCAGAAGCATTGTAATTACAAGCTGTTACATCTGTACAACCTAGTATTGCATTACATGGATCTGGACAATCTGTTTCACCATAATCACAAGAACCATCATCACAAGTTGCAGCTGAATCAAAATTACAAGCTGTCATATCTGTGCAACCATTTGGCTCATCACAAGAGTTATCATCACAAGTTGCCATTGCATTATAATTACACGCAGTAGGGCTTGTGCAACCTAAGACTGCTGTACAAGGGTTTGGACAACCTTCTATTCCGAAATCGCAAGAACCATCTCCAACATTTGCAGCTGGATCATAATTACAAGCACTTGCATTTGTACATCCCATTACAACTGGAACACAAATTCCATTGTCACAGTTTGCATCAGGATTGTAATTTAAAGCTGTTTCATCTGTACAACCTAATATTGCATTACAAGCATCTGGGCATTCTGTTTCACCAAAGTCGCATGAAGCATCATCTGTGTTGGCCGCAGGATTATAATTACAAGCGGTTGCGTCTATACAACCCGTTATGACAGGAATACAACTTCCATCATCACAAATTGCAGCAGCATCATAATTGAATGCTGTAGGGTCGGTACAACCATCTGGTAATTGACAAGAACCATCATCAGAACAGGCAGTAGCATCGTAGTTACAAGCTGTTGCGTCTGTACAACCTGTAACGACTGTTTCACAACCACAATCTGCATCTGGTGCTTCACAAGAACCATCATCAGAACAGGCAGCTGCATCATAATTACAAGCTGCAGCATCTGTACAACCTGTAACGATGGCATCACATCCACAATCTGCATCTGGTGCTACGCAAGAACCATCATCAGAACAGGCAGCTGCATCGTAGTTACAAGCAGTTGCGTCAGTACAACCTGAAACGACAGCGTCACAACCGCAATCTGCATCCGGTGCCGTACAAGAACCATCATCTATACATGCTGTTGCATCAAAATTACAAGCTGCTGCATCTGTACATCCAATTACTGGGGCACATGGATCAGTACAAGCTGAATTTCCAAATTCACAGGAACCATCATCTTGGCTCGCATTCATATCATAGTTACATGCTGTTGGATTTGTACATCCCATTTCGAAAGTACAAGAACCATCATCGCATAAAGCAGTTGCATCGTAATTTGTAGCATTTGAGTCTGTACAACCATCAGGCAGTTGACAACTTCCATCATCAACACAAGCATCGGCATTATAATTACATGCTGTTGCATCTGTACATCCCATCAAAGGAGCACATGGATCTGTACAAGCACTGTTTCCAGCATCGCAAGAACCATCATCTACACAAGCATCGGCATTGTAATTACAAGCTGCTGCATCTGTACATCCCATTACTGGTGCACATGGATCTGTACAAGCACTGTTTCCAGCATCACAAGTACCATCATCTACACAGGCTGTTGCATCATAGTTACAAGCAGTCATATCCGTACATCCCATTACTGGTGCACATGGATCAGTGCAATCACTGTTTCCTAAATCACAAGAACCATCGTCTTGAGTCGCGCCAGCATCATAGTTACATGCTGCTGGATTTGTACATCCCATTGTATAAGAACAACCCATGTTGACACAAGCAGTGGCATCATAGTTTGTTGCATCAGGATCTGTACATCCAACGATTGGATTACAAGGATCTGCACAATCAGTGTTACCTAAATCACACATACCATCATCTACACATGCATCTGCATTATAGTTACAAGCTGCCATATCTGTACATCCCATTACAGGAGCACATGGATCTGTACAAGCTACATTCCCTGAATCACATGAACCATCATCTTCACAAGCATCTGCATTATAATTACAAGCTGCCATATCCGTACATCCCATTACTGGAGCACATGGATCTGTACAAGCTGCATTGCCTAAATCACATGATCCATCATCAACTGTAGCAGCAGCATCGTAATTACATGCAGCCATATCCATACAGCCAGGAATACCACATAAAATTGAAGCTTCAAATCCTTCTCTAGTTACACTTCCATCTGATGTAAACACAAGAGTCAGACATCCAGAAGCATCAGTAGAAGCTATCGACATTCCTGTCAAATCGCCTGATCCTCCTTCACTTGCAGCATCCTGATCAAAACACCATCCTGTTGTTGTTGAATTTGGATTTGTAGGTGGAATTACTGCAGCCGTGACATCTGATCCATCAAAAATCTCTAATTGATCATAACAATTGTCAGTATTGTTTTCTAGATTGAAAGTAGTAAAATTAAGAACTATTGATTGACCAGCAACATCTGGACAAATCGTTAAAGTATCAGCGGTACTAGAAGCATAGTCTGTTGTACCATCGTCAATTCCAGCTCCACCCGAATCTACATAAGTTCCACCACAACCTGGAGGACATGTATTGGTTAAGCCTGCACTAGCAACTTGACACAAAGCATTGTCATCAGGAGTTCCAAACAAATCAACTATTGATGCGTCAGCAAATGGACCAACTTGAAGTGGTGTCATAACGGTAGTAATAGTCCCCAATGATGTTGTTCCGTCGTTTATATCAACCGAGGTCGCTGTTCCTAAATCTGAAACAGTAACATCAACCCAAAATTGACTATTTGCACAATCTGGAACAATTTCAAATGTAACTGTTGGAGAAGTACAATCCAATACTGGATTTGGATCCCAAGCACAAATATTGAAATCACCAGAATCATTTCCACCATATTCCCAAACTCTTACATAAAGAACATCACCAAAAGTCTGACCAGTGAGAGCTATCAATGAGAAGGCTCCATCAGGGCTATCATCGTCATCACATTCAACTTGTACTAATGATCCACAATCACCAGAATAAATTGACATTCCTCCATCTGTAAAGCTTCCACCATTCGTTGTTTCAACTGTAATCTCACCAGATTCAGGAACAGTGACAGAATACCAAACATCACCACCAAGATAATTAGCACAAGTAGGAGCTGTTTCTTCGCTATCTGAGGCGCAATCATTGTTACCTAAAGTAGGAACTAAGCACGAAAATGCATCGACATTCAAGGGAATTGCATCTGCACAAAGATCGTTTCCTGGTGCTAACATAAAGCAAGAACAATCTAAAGCTGTAATCATACCTGATAATTCACAACCCGCAGTTCCAGCTGGTTGGCTGTTGTCAACAATGGTTATCGTTGTATCAGCATTATATGCTCCCCAACCCAAATCAGTAACTGTATTATAAGTTCCACTTGCAGTAAGCATAGCGGTATTCGCTCCATCCGAAATTGTAAAATCAGATCCTGTTCCTGAGAAAGTAATATCCACAGCATATTCTGTAGAATTAATACAAGCAGGTTCAGTAACTAAAGATGAAACATCACAAGAAGGGGTAAAACAAGTTACTAATCCTTCAAAACCTTCACGCTGTGAAGAACCATCAGAAGTAAAGACAAAAGTTAAACAACCAGACGCATCCGAAGAGGTAATCGTCATCCCGGCTAAATTACCTGAACCGTTTGGAGTAGCATCATCTAAATCCCAACACCAGCCAGTTGCAGTTGAAGCTGCGTTTGTTGGTGGAATCACAGGTGCCGTAGCATCCATTCCGTCATAAATCGCAAGTTGATCAAAACAATTGTTACCACTATTTTCTAGGTTAAATGTTGTAAAATTAACTTGAACAACATCCCCAGCAACATCTGGACAGATCGTAATTGTTTCGTTTTCATTTATCGCATAGTCAGTTGTACCGTCATCGATACCTGCCCCACCTGAATCAACAAAAGATTCGCCACAAACTGGAGGACAATTCAAAGTCAAACCAGTAAGCCCGAGACTACATAAAGTATTGTCATCCGGTTGTAAGGTTATATCAACAACAGTACCTGAAGCAAAAGGTCCAACTTGTGTCATTCCCAAAAGTGCCGTCCCTAAAGAGACTGTTCCGTCTGTTACATCAAAACTAGTTGCTGTACCTAAATCAGTTACATTCACTTCTATAAAAAATTGTCCATTCGCACAATCAGCCACTGTAACAATAGTTGCTGCTCCAATTCCGAAGCAATCACAAAGAGGTAAAGTAACATTACCTGAAACTGAGCATCCAGGAGTCCCCAAAGGCTGACTGTCATCTGAAACTGTTATGGTAGCATCAGCTGTTAATCCAGCCCAACCTAAGTCAGTTAAAGTATTGAATGGACCAGCACCTGATACACTCGTAGAATTTGTTCCATCTGATATTGTATGAGAGGTTGAAGAACTTGTAAAAGATACATCTACTGCATATTCAGTTGGACTGATACAAGCAGCAGTTAACTCCAATGTATTAATATCACAAGTAGGAGCAAAACATGAAACCGTTGCTTCCCAACCTGTTTCCTGAGCAGAACCATCAGAATAGAAAGTGAAGGTTAAACAATCATCTGGTAAAGAAGTAAAGACTGTACCAACCGTCAAATTAATACCAGGACCAGCTGCGGTACCTCCATCGCCATTTTCCTCGCCACAATAATCACCTAAACTTGGTGCAGTGACATCTGGACCATTGTAAACTGTCAAATAATCCCAACATCCAGTTGAATTGGATCCTCCAGCAACAGCTGTTGTCGTTTCTATATCAACGTAAGTAAATGTAACTTCAACTATTTCACCCGCATTTTGAGGGCAAATAGTAATGGTATCTCTTGCATCGGCAATGTAGCCAGCTGTAGTCCCACCAGAATCAGTATAAGGTATGCCACAAGCAGCAGGACAAACAAATCCTACAGGACTAGAACTAACAGTACAAATAGCATCATCATTTGGAACTGCATCAATTGTTACAGAGGAAGCAATAGGAAAAGGTCCAAAACTAAATGGATAAACCGTCGTTGGTGTGATTGTTGCCACAACAACTCCATTTTCAAGCAAATCTATAGAAGTTGAAGAACCAAAAGAAGTGGTATCTACTTCAACAAAAAATCCTCCATTGGCACAATCGTCCGCGCCTGTATAGGTAAGAACTGGCGGTGTACAACCCAAATCTGGATTAGGATCATAAATTGCAATATCAAAATCACCAAAATCATTTCCGCCCCAATCCCAGACTCTAACATAATAGGTCGTGTTACAATTCAATCCTGAAATAGTACCAAGGTCAGTAGGAACTGTATTCGTAGTACCATCTGAAACACATCCTTCAGATACCAAAGCTCCGCATGTACCAGAATAAATTTCTGCATACATAGTAGAAAATGCAAAATCCTCAGTTGAAACGGTTATATCGCCTGAACAGGTTCCACCATTTGCAAAATCTTGGCTTGTCGTAAATGAAAACCAAACATCAGCACCTCCAAAATTTTCACAACCCGGTCCATCTAAAGGAGAAGAATCTGTTGCACAAAGGTTCGTACCTACAACATAGTCTGCAGTTGTTGGTGCCATTACCAAAGGTGTTAAACTTATAGCGTTCATACAATCGTCATTAGCTGGTTCCGAACCAAAGCAATCACATTGACCAGCTACTGTGGTTAAAGTTATAGTATCAGCACAGCCAGGAATTGAAGGATCTAATACATAAATCATTGTGTCTGTATCTTCAGGCAAAACTCCGATACTAATGGATCCAGCTGATTGCCCAGTTAAAGCGGCAACACCACCATCTCCTACAAAACCAATAGAATAATTGGAGCCTGTCGCAGCAGCATCTATTGTTACCAATACTTCAAAATTATCGGTGTCTCTACAACTAGCTTCAGCTGAGATATTTCCAAATAAATCGCAAGCAGGAGGTGGACAGAAAGTTTCGACATCCGTAAATCCAGCAATTTGACTTAAATCAACATCTATTGAACCGGAACAACCCAATCCATCTCTATCTGTATAGTTCACTGTTACTGCTCCACCAGCAATATCTGCATCTGTCAATGATATATAGAATATCAGACTTGACTCAACTGTATCCATAGGAAGTGCGACAGGTGGTGTAAGAGAATTCAAAAATGTACCAGCTGACGCTGTCAAATCAAAGGATGTTCCTCCACCTATAATAGCAAGTGGTACTAAAATCGTCGCAGGATCAGTATTAAATGCATCTGCTCCAGAAACCAAAGGATCTGATAGACAATATCCTACCAATGGATCTGGAATAGTATTGTTTACTAATTCAATGAAAGCAGGAAAAATACAAGTCCCATTATCATTATTCGCTGTTGCATCATAATTACAAGCTATTGGATTGGTACAACCACTCGCACATTCAAGACCACCTGTTATGTTTACAGTATAATCCTCGGCTTCACCAAAGGTTGTTTGTACGCAGCCAGTAGCATCTGGGGCAACGTTGTATTGCAAAATAACCCTCATTCTTGTTGGGCCATTACAAGCATCTACAGGAACAACAACATCACCGGAAAGTATACAGCCTGCTGTATTACAACTTCCAATAAAGGTCACTTCAGTAGCCTCAAAGCTCCCATTTTGATTATAATCAATATAAACGGCTCCAAATTCAGTAAACGCCCCGCCACCAAAAGTTACAGTCAATGCAGGAGAATAGGTCATACCTGCCACAATATTTCCTGTTATTGCTGTAAAATCAGAATAACCAGTAGATCCCGAAGGATTACTGATATCTGCAAAATCAAAATTCCCAATCCACTCATCAGCGGTATTGGTAAACTCAGCAGTACAATACTGTGCGGATAATGAAGTGACTGAAAGGCATAAAGCACTAACAATCACAGAATAAAATAGTAAAATTCGCTTCATAATTTAATTGATTTAGTAATTATTTAAGTTTAATAAATTGTTCCAAATTCTAATTAGATTTCTTTAATCATATATAAGGTGGGATGATTAAGCTATTTCTCTTGCATGAAATGTGAATAGATTGTTAACTAAGGTAAAAAAAAAATACTGTTTTAATAAATTTAAATACAGCATTTTATCAGACATTTGTACATAGTAGAAATAAGTAAGTGTTAAAATTCTCAAGAGAATTTTTAACATTATTATGCTAGGAGCTTAAATAGATTAAACATCAATAAGCGATTCCAGCCAAACAGAATCTTTTTCCTTAACAAGGAAACCTTTTTTTAGCCCTCTAAAAAGAGACTTTACTTAAGTGCCTTTAAACTGAGGTCCAAGCTGTTATAAGAATGAGTTAAAGCACCTACTGAAATGTAATCCACTCCAGTTTCTGCATAGCTTCTGAGCGTATCCAAATTTATTCCTCCTGAGGCTTCTGTCTCATACCTACCACCTATAAGCGCAACTGCCTCAATTATTTTTTTCGGGCTGAAATTATCCAACATAATGCGATCGACCATCCCAACATTTAAGACTTGGTTAACTTCATTAAGATTTCTTGTTTCAATCTCAATTTTCAAGTCTAAATTGTTGTTTTTTAGGTACTTATTTGTTTGTAGTATGGCCTCCTTGATTCCACCACAAAAATCTACATGATTGTCCTTTAGCATTATCATGTCATAAAGGCCCATACGGTGATTGTGGCCCCCACCGATTCTAACCGCCCATTTTTCAAGCATTCTCATTCCAGGAGTCGTTTTTCTGGTATCCAACACTTTCGCCTTTGTTCCTTCTGTTAAGGCCACAAACTGAGCAGTTTTCGTTGATATACCTGACATTCTTTGCATGCAATTCAAAACCAATCGCTCTGCCGTCAGCAGCGACCGAGATTTTCCGCTTACATGAAACGCAATTTCACCAAATTTCACCGAAGCACCATCCTTTATAAAGACTTCCATCTCTAATTCAGGATCAACCATTTTGAAAATAGTATCTGCAAGCTCTACGCCAGCTAAAACACCATCTCCTTTAACCAATAACTTTGCTTTGTCCGTTGCATCTGCAGGAATAGATGCCAGTGTAGAATGATCTCCATCCCTGATGTCTTCTTCAAGGGCGTTTTTTATAAATTTTTCGATACTCAATTTCATGTTTATTGTTTCAAGTTCATGTTTACTGTTTCAGGGATAAATTTACACTATCCCAAAAACAAATAGCATACCAATGCTTGTAAATTTATTTGCTTTGGCATTCAATTCTGTTTTTTTGAATATAAAAATTAAATAACTTGTTGAGAACAAGAAACATTTTTGAATAAGCCAGTCAAAGCTAAGTAACAAAAATATAGACAGTTTTGCTGATCAAAAATAGTGAGATTCAGGACTGTTTCCGTAAACACAGGCTTTCTAAGTGGTAGGAATTCACCAGCTAATTCTTTGCATAAGCTCCTTTTTACGATATTTGAGCCGAGATAATTTTAATATGAAAACAAACAGAATATTGGGTAATTACACCCAAGAAAAGGATGGGCCGCTATTTATTGGCCTTGCGGGTATTCATGGCAATGAACATGCTGGTATTCATGCTTTTAACCGAGTTTATGAGTCTTTAAAAACGAATGATTTTGATTTTCGTGGAAAATTCATAGGAATTGTAGGAAACCTTCAGGCAGTTGAACAAAAAGCCAGATTTATTGATACTGATTTGAATCGACTTTGGGAAGATGAGACCATTGAAAAACTTGAAAACAGTCATAAATATCAACTGCAAATTCACGAAGAAAGAGAACAGAAAGCGCTGCTAACGCTTTTTAAAAGGTTGCGTTCAAGAAATCCAAATAGACCATTGATTTTATTGGATATGCACACCACTTCTGCAAAAGGAGGCATTCCTTTTTCTATTGCCAATGACAATGATTTCAGCAAAGAATTGGCCCTATATTTGGGAGCTCCAGCCATTATTGGGGTTGAAAACATTATCAGTGGAACAACTTTAAACTATTTCACCAAACTAAAGATGTCGGCATTTGGATTTGAAGCAGGACAACATGACAATCCTGAATCGATCGATCGAATGGAGGCTGCCCTTTGGCTTACATTGGATAAAATTGGATGCATTGACAAACGAGACATTCCATTTCATGCAAAACACAAAAACTTGCTAAAGACCCTAAGGAACAACATTCCTCCGATGGTCGAATTCGTCTATCGACATTCAATTGGACCAGATGATCATTTTGAAATGAAACTTGGATATAAGAACTTTCAAATGGTGACCAAGGGAGAAGTTTTAGCAAAGGACAAAAATGGTCCTGTTAAATGCCCTGAAGATGGAATGATTTTAATGCCACTTTATCAAAAACAAGGAGAAGATGGATTTTTTGTCGTCCAGGCAGTAGATGTCTATTCAAATGAGCGTGTTTTAGCCTTGTGACAATTCTATGACAAATTAAAGACCCTTCTAGGCTTACATTTACAATACAAAAGCGGAGATTTTAGAGTGAATAAATTATGGGCTTTATCTATAAGCCATAAAGAGATCAATATCAACAAATTAGGAGAGTTAATTCCATCCTTTGCTTCTGATCATGATCTATTTTATGAGAGGCTTGCTGATTTAAAAAAACATTTCAAATTAAATGAATTGTATTTTTTAAACACTTGCAACAGAATTCTTTTCATTTTTCTCAAAGGAGAAGAAGACCAAGAACCTGATCACACTTTTGTATCCAAATTCTTCCGATACCTCAATCCTAAGCTTCACAATGGCTCCCTCAATATCTTTGTTGAATCTGCCAAAATATTTAAAAATTATGAGGTTCCCCAACACTTCTTTAAAGTGGCTTGTTCACTTGAATCTTTGGTTGTTGGAGAAAGAGAGATTCTAGGCCAATTGCGCAAAGCTTATGATTTGTGTAAAAAATACCAGCTTTCAGGAGACAATTTGAGAATATTGCTGCAGAGCACCGTCCAAACCGCTAAAGAGGTTTACACACATACAAATATTGGCAAAAACTCGGTTTCAGTAGTGTCTCTGGCTGTTGATCATTTAATGAAAAGTCAATTCAGCAAAGAATCTCGGGTGCTTTTTGTAGGTGCAGGTCAAAGCAACAGCCTATTTGGAAAACTAATCTTCAAAAAAGGCTTTAGGAACTTTACAGTATGTAACAGAGGAGTCGAAAATGGGATCAACCTTGCCCAGGCACTTCAGGGCAATTATGTTCCCTTAGAAAAGTTGGATCAACTGACAGATAAATTTGACATAATGATCTGTTGTACAGGGGCCTCTAAAGCCGTTATTTCTAAAGAATTCCTAGAACAAATTCCCAACAATTGTTGCATTATAGATCTTGCAGTTCCTGCCGATGTAGCTTCTGAAGTTGATGATTTTAAAAACATTCAATACGTTTCAATCGAAGACCTAAGAGCGCTTTCACAAAGTAATCTAGCTAGAAGAGAAAAGGAAGTTTCTTTTGCTAGTGAAATTGTAGAAACCCGATTGGAAGAGTTTAAAGTGAAGTTTAGAAAAAGAAACATTGAAAGGGCAATGGCTGAAATTCCAGTCAAAGTACGATCAATAAAAAACAGAGCATTGGACGAAGTGTTCTCAAAAGAGATCGATGAGTTGGATGACAATGCAAAGGAAACTTTGGAAAAAGTAATACAATATTTTGAAAAGAAATACATCGGGATTCCTATTTCGATCGCAAAATCAGCTCTTGAAAATGAGCTTGGAATGGAAAAAAGATCAAATTTAGAAAAAGAAAAATAGCTGATTGACTTTACCTTTCCTTAACCATTTATTAATAAATGATTAACAAATCACCGCAATTACGTTACAATTCGCTATATTTCAGGTCTTAATAAGGCAATGAAGGAAATTAAATTAGAAAAAACTTTTTGGTATTATGAAGATTACTCTTCATTTGACGCCAAATTATTGGAACTTTTCAAAGCAGCCAAAGAAGCTAGTAAAACGGCCTATGCACCCTATTCTGAGTTTTATGTAGGGGCTTCGATCATGTTGAAGGATGGGAAAGTTTTAAAAGGGAATAATCAAGAAAATGCAGTCTATCCATTGGGATTGTGCGCTGAAAGAGTCGCCATTTTAAATGCAGGAGCGATCTATCCAAATCTATCCATCGACAAAATAGCCATAACAATTGATTATGAGCGAATTAAGCTAGAGGATTTGGCTTTCCCTTGTGGTAGTTGCAGGCAAGTAATGATTGAATATGAAAACCGCCATTCTAATGATATGGAGATTTATATTTTAGGTAAAAATCAAAAAGTAATGCGGATAGACTCTGCAAAAGATTTGCTGCCTTTCGCATTCACCAAGGACATGCTTAAGTAAAAAACAGCAAGTAAAACAAGTGCAATTTCTTGACAAAACCTCTTAACTTATTACTTTATTCATCAAGTAATAAACCCTTGATTCATAAGCTCTTAATTGCAGAGTGTTGACCTCTTTTTCAAGGTCAAAATAATTGCCAATCAATAATTTTTTGTCTAAGCTTCCAAATGGTTTTGGAATTTTGTATTCAATTTTTTTGGCGGTGAAATTCAAAACGACCAATACCTTTTGCTCCTCCAAAGTTCTAACATAAGAAAAGACCATTTCATTCTCCGGATCAATATCTTGGTAACTGCCATAAATCAATGCCTGATTTTCTTTTCTAATCTTCAACATTTGGATTAGAAAATGAATGATTGAATTGCCATCATTCAAGGCTGCTTTTACGTTAATTTCAGTATGGTTTGGATTAGATTTTATCCAAGGAATACCTTTTGTAAAACCTCCATAAAAAGAATCGTCCCATTGCATTGGAGTTCTTGCATTGTCTCGGCTTAACTCATGAACCAAGCGCAGGAATTCCATTTCATTTCCCCCCTCCTGTACTATTTTTGCATGTGTGTTTTTAATCCAAACATCGTCATAATCATGAATAGATTCAAAAGCCACATTCGTCATTCCAATTTCATCACCTTGATAAATATAAGGCGTTCCTCTTTGAGTGGCCAACAAGGTATGCAACATTTTGGAAGATTCTAGCCGATGAGTTTTATCGTTTCCAAACCGTGAAACCATCCTTGGAAAATCGTGATTACCAAGCATTACACTGTTCCAACCTCTTTCGCCCATGGCTTTGTCCCAGCGCCTAAAAATCATCTTTAATTCAGGTAAGCCCCAGCCTTTTTTATGATAAAAACCTTTAGAACTGCGGTCAATTTGAAGAATGTCAAAATGGTAAACAGAGGACAGCTCTTTTCGATCATGCCCGCTGTATAAAGGACCGTCAGCAGGCGAAATCCCCAAGGCTTCTCCAACCGTCAAAACATCATATTCTTTTAATACTTCATCGTGCATTTCCCTTAAGAAATCGTGAATTTTAGGGCCATTGGCATATTCAATGTGGTGATTCCCATTGAAATTTTTGGGAAAATTTGGAAAGCTTAAATCCTTGGATATCAAAGTAATGACATCCATTCTAAATCCATCAACACCCTTGTCCAGCCAAAAGCGGATCACCTCATACATTTCTTGACGCAAAGATGGATTTTCCCAATTGAGATCGGGTTGCTTTTTTGTAAATAAATGCAAATAATATTCTTGGGTGGATTCGTCAAAAGTCCATGCACTTCCTTCAAAAAATGAAATCCAATCGTTTGGAGGGCCACCATTTACAGGTGGTTTCCAGATATAATAGTCACGGTATGGATTGTCTTTCGACTTTTTGGATTCTTGAAACCACCGATGTTCATCTGAACTGTGATTGGGAACCAAGTCTAAAATGATTTTAAGGCCTTTTTTATGAGCTTGCTTCAACATTTCATCAAAATCTGACATGGTTCCAAACTCTTCCATTATGGCACAATAATCCCTAACATCGTAACCATTGTCGTCATTCGGTGAATCAAATATTGGGCTGATCCAAATGATGTCAATTCCCAACTTTTTTAAATAATCAAGTTTGGAGATTATCCCTTGAATATCACCGATTCCATCTCCATCACTGTCCATAAAACTGCGGGGATAAATCTGATATATTACGGATTCTTTCCACCAGGTCTTAAGCGTCTTATCCATCTAAATTATAAAAGTCTATTATTTTATTAATCAGTTAAAAATCTTTACTATATTTTCAATTTCCATTCAATTTCCATTCAATTTTTCATTCAATTGACCACCATCATTTTTGTTTGCATAAAACGCTTCGATTCTATAGAATAATAATAATTGCCTGCATTGAAATCACTAATGTCCACCAGGATTTTATTTTCACCAATTTGTAAAGTGCTGCTTTCTATTGTTTTTAATTTCCTTCCCCAAATATCATAAAACACAAGCTTTATCGGCAAATTGTTTTCCATTAAAGTGAAAGCAATGTTAATCTTTTTTGATGCAGGATTGGGATAAGCCTTGAGGTTCAATATTTCTACTTTTTCAATTTCATTAAGGGCAGTAGAAATAAGGGTGTCATCTGGCATAGTATCTATGTCCATGGTATCAATATCCATGGTGTCCATTGGCAAAATTATGTCCTGCGGTGTGTTGCCACTGAAAACGCCATTCCCATGTGTTGCAGCCACGATGTAATTGTCCAAGCTTCTCGTTTTTACAACCGTTACAATGCTGTTTTGAATCAATTCAGGAGCCACTGGTTCCCATACCGTTTGATAATGACCACCCATTGTGTCTGTTTTATACAATCCTATGCTTGTTCCCAGATAATACTCAATAGAATCGACTCCATTTGACAAGATTGAAATAGATCTTAAGCTTGGACCGATGCCTGTTCCGCCGATGCCCGTTTCTAAGTTTCCTGCAAAACGATCCCAGGTTTCTCCAGCATCAAAAGAAGCAAAGAGACTGTAAACGCCATAATTGGAAAAGGCTACGACCACATGATCTTCATCATTGGGATCAACAGCAATGGAGGCGATGCTCCCAAAAGGAAATATTGCCGCAGTGATATCCAACAAGGGAGATTCCGAATCAAGGGCATTGTCAATTCTAAACAGTTTTTTATCATTGGTTCCCAAGTAAACTCTATTGCCGTCCTGTTTGGTAGCTGAAATAGCAGTAAACTCTAAATCTTCCTCTATCAAAGTATCAGGATGCATCATCCAACCCACCATTGTTGAATCCCAAGCATTGGTAATTTCAAAAGCATCAATATCCTGGTTGACCCACAGAGCTGTTTTGCTAGGCATGTATAAAATGTTGTTATCGGTCGGTTCTAAAGTAAGCGCATTTATAAACTGAAATTCATCTCTGTCTAGCGCGGGATCTATTCTTTCAAATCCAATCATTTCACCATTGACATCGGTGGTTAATTTTAGAACACGACCCAATTGAATAGAGATGATCATGTAATCACGATCGTCAGGCAATGCGCAGTAGGAACCATCTCCCCAAAAAGGAAAGGTCCAGCTTGAATCGGCAATTTCAGAATTAGCGTAAACCATACCGTTGTCTTGTAGGCCGCCCAAAATATAATTACTCGTGTCGTTTTCTTCAATGGCCAGTGTATAAAACTGAGTACTAACATATCCATTGTTCAGGCTTTCCCAAACCAAGGGTTCCGCCATACAATCCATCGTTTTGGCCAACCCACCATCTGAGGCAGAAAAAGCAATGTCAGGATTGGAAGGCAAGAAGATCAGGTCATGCTGATCAGGATGCTGGTTGGGGTAAACTTCAATGTAAGGAATGTAGGTTCCGAATTTATATCCGCCCACATAACTAATGTTGTCTTTTGTAGTAAAACCATCTGTACTTCGATACAGGTTGGTTCCTCCAATAAAAACGACATTGGGTTCATCTGGTTTTACCGAAACCATTAAATCATAGCCGCTTTGAGAATAGAAATCATCAAAGTCTCCGTCGCCAGTAAAGATATTATCACTTAAATCCGTCCATTCTCCTCCATCTTCACTTCCATCACCATTCAAATAATTGTAACGCCAAAGTGCATTGTATTGAGGATCTGAAATTGTCGTGCTTCCCACTTCACCAAAACCTTCCTCAACATCACTTATTAAAAAATAAACCTCATTGTTGTCCATCGGATTCACATCCATTACAATCCGATTGTAGCTTGGCGAAAAGTCTTCTGGTAAAATATTTACCCAGTCATCTCCGTCTTCTGATCGCCATATTCCTCCCACTGGGCTGAGCCCAAAAGAAACGATTTCATTTTCTCTGCTCAAACCTGCGTAAACTACTCCATTGGCATCTATTTCAACATCGGTAAAATAGGAAATCTGTCCAGACAAGGGGGAACTTAATACCTTGTCAAATGAGGTTCCCCCATCTACACTTTTATAGATTGCTGAAATGGTGGCTACATAAACCTCTGTTTCATCTTGATTGCTTGGGTCAATGGCAATGCGCCAAACGCCTTGCCAAGTACTGCTAAACTGAGTGTAATTTGGAGTTGAAGTCTCCAACAAAGGCTCCCAGGTATCTCCATTGTCAATACTTTTATAAACACCATTCCCAACATAAAATGCCCCTGCCCCACTTTGAGAAGCTCCAAATAATTCGCCAGTTCCGTAATACCATTCATTTGTATGACCAGGTCTTGGGTCTTGTGTAATTGTTGTAACACTTAAATTTTGTTCTCCATTGCTCACTTTAGTCCAATTCGCTCCTCCATCAATTGATTTCCATAATCCACCAGAAACACTCCCGGCTAATAGGACATTTTCATCAGCCACGTCGATGGCCAATGCCCTGGTTCGGCCACCAATGTTATGAGGGCCACGCAGCTTCCAGTCTTCCTCTGCAGCAGATTTAGCCTTGCTGTTGGTTCTTAGCGTTTTTGCAAACATCAAATCCATTTCTCTCGCATAGGGAGGAATTTGTCCGGTAGCCGGATCTTTTAGCTGATCATATTCATGGGTAAAACGAGCAAATTTATCTTTTTGAGTACCTATTCCCAGGCTGCTTTTCCAAGCTTTTTTTAGTTTTGGGTTTTTGCTCAAATCCATTTCATTATAAGAAATGGACTGTTTTTTTATTATAAAATGAACACAAAGCAAAGCCAATATAACAGGTAGAACAATGTAGATTTTCTTCATAAAATAAAATTTACCATAGCACCCAATTCTGCAAGCTGAAAATATCAATTTTTCATCAGGTACGACTATTTTTAGATTTAATAAAAATGATAAACATCTGCGTAAAATCCTAATATTTGGAGCTTTGTCCCATCATTTGTGGAAATTATATGAACAGAATGACAGATTCAGCAGCTTTTATTCGCCCATAAGAATAAAGGCCGACCAATACTTTGTTGGTATAAATCTAGACTCTTTTAAAATCGTTCTTTTCGCATTGGCGAGGGCCTTTGAGGTATTTTGCCCATTTAGATAATTAACATAGAATTCTTTCATCAGTTTTGACGTAATGCTATCATTTACCTTAAACAAGGTCGATAAAATGTTCCTTGCTCCACTGTACAACAATCCTCTATTAATTGCCATCATCCCCTCATTTTTATAAAGTTTGCCTATGGCGCTTTCACAGGCACTCAAAACAACCAATTCAGCATTTAGCTTTAAGTTAAAGGCTTCTTGAATGTATAAAATTTCATCCTGAGCAAAAACAAGACCTGATAATTGTGGAAGAGCATCCTGATAAAAATGCGCTGCAAGATGCAAAATTTTAGAATGAGGGCTTTCTTTCAAAAACACTTTTTTTGAAGCCTTTTGGTTTACAAAAACCTTCTTGGGCTTCCCTTTTTGTTCATACAAACTTGCTATTTCATGAACCTCCTCTTCTGAAAACAACAGTTCATTAAAATCAGAGACTTCCTCCGTTTCATCCGCATAAACTGGGGCCATCCCCATAAATTCCAATTGACTTATTTTAGGTTTCTTTTTGTTTTTTTGTAGATACCAAAGACTGCATGAATAGTGATAAGAAACATCAAAGTAATTTAAAAGATACTGTTTATTCGATCCCTCTTTAACGGGACTTTTCAACAGGGATTCAAATGGAATCTTGGCTAAATAGCTATGTGGAATAATGATTAAAGGCTGTATTGTCCCATCGCCAAAGACATCAAACAATAAATCTCCAACTGGGCTGATTAAAAGCTGATAAAGTTGAAGTCCGAGACGGTCTACTTGTTCTTCGTTGACCCGATTTATAGCTTTTACGTATCCGTCAATTTGAATTTCAAAATCGACTGGCAAGTCAATCTCTAAGAAATGGGTTTCCTCTTTGTCAATGACAAATGCTATCAAAATTTGATCTTGCATAAAATAATTCAATATTTTTTGCCCTTTATTTAGACTTTGCTGGATGGCATTTAAGTCTACAATCAAGCTTTGATATTTTATTTCATTATAGGTTGGAAATTCTTGTTCAATTTCCTGAATCAAGTTTTGGTAAGCTTCTCTTTTTGAAATAAACTGACTGGTTATTTTTTCCAAATCCTTGGATTGGTCTTTACTATTTTCATTTTCCCATTGGTTTCCTAGAACAGTAATTTCCTCCTTCAACAATCTCTCCCTTTTATAATAGGGAGTATTTTCTAATAGCTCCTTTGCCTTGCCCTCAGTTAGATTGGAATGCAAAACTCCCGCCTTGCCGTTTTCAATTAATTCAAAAATTTTATTATTTTTATCTGTGGATCCAATCAACTTTGTGGTTTCAATCGCTGCTACAATATTTTCATCCAGCATTTCACCCATAACAATTTTAGAGCTGTCTGATTTAAAATTGTTTCGCGTCAAATTCAATAACTTAAAAGACAAATTAAAATAAGCTTCTGCAAGCATCAAAACTGTTTTATTACTAACATTTTTTTGATATTGCTTTAGGTAAAGTTGAGCCAAGCCAGATATGCATTCCCAACCAAGCTTATAGTCAATCAGGTCTTTTTCAAGATTAGAAGAATTAACTAAATCAAATTCATATGGCAATAATTGCGAAAGAGAAATCTTGAAATACGCTATGGCATTTACATCATTTATTGAAGCCAGCTTTTTTGCAAGACAAAAATATAGAGGCGCAATTAATGCGGAACGTTTTTTATGAAATTGGCAAAACTTTAAAATTTTATCCATGTAAAAAGGGACTTCCTGTATTTTACAAATGCTCAATAGTCCTTGCCAAATTGCGGCATAATCAAAGTTCAAGCCTTGAGTGAGACCTCTGTTTTCAAGGATTTCCTTTGATTTTAAAAAGTAGCTTTGGGAAAGGTCGGGGTTGTTTTTAAGATGCAACAATCCAAGATCATTGCAGGATATGGCCAAATCAATGGATCCGGGAGTATTATTAGAGGTTAATTCATAATCTTTTAAGGCATGTTCAAGTGCTAATTCTTCATTTCCCAAAACTTGATAAATTTTCGACAATTGCTTATGAGCACGATTTCTATCAAAGAAATTGGTTTTCAGACCCAATTCAAGCCCTAGTTGGGCATAATACAAGCCTTCATAATAATCGCCTGTAGCGACTTCTAATTCAGCTAAAATTTCAAGAAAATTAATATTATGAGTCGTGCCTTCCCAAGAATTCCCAAATAGTTTTTTTCCTTCTATTATCGCCTTTTCAATTATTTTTCTGGATTTGCTGATTGAATTGTACTTAAAATAACCAGCTACATAATTTCTGTGAATCGCTATGCTAACATCCTGTTTTCTTATTATTTTATTTCCATACTCAATACCCAATTTATAGAATTTCTCAATTTCCTCATGATTTCCCAGCAAAATAGCGCCTTGCATCAAAACCCTATAAACGCTGGTTATTTCAAATACTTCGTCTTGATCAGGCTGGTCAATTTCCAGCCATAAATCCAATGCCTCGAGACAATAAGCATAACCTTCATCTAAAAAAGGCCCTTTTCTGAAGAAGCTTATATTCCCGATAAACCTAAGAACTTCACTGACTTTTAATTTGTTGTTTGGAAAATACTTCAAAGCTATCTCCAATCCACATTTTATGGATTCATATGCTCGTTCCGTGTTACCAGAATAAGTAGAGCAGTGATATCTTTCAATGTAAGCCAACAATTGCATTTCTGGATCAAGATCCAATTCGAACATAAGATCGACGTATTGTTCCGATTTAGCTACTTCATTATTGCGGTAAGTTGACAGTATTAACTGATAAGATATTCTTGCATAAATTCTTGCATAAAGGGGATCATTGCGATCAAGCAATTCAAGGATTCTTTCATATTGTTCAATTGCTACAACAAAATCCCTCTTTTTAAAAAGGTCATCTGCTATTGCTTTTAAACTTTTTACTTCTTTAATGCTCATTTTGCTTTACTGAGAACTTTTTGACATTAAAATATAGGGGAGCAAATATCCATGAAATCCTAAAGACGAGCCAAAAATATAAATTTCCATTTTGTATAGATCAAAAAATGCCACTTTCTTGACTTTAGAAGCATAATTATTTGTTTAGAGTGGTGACAGGCCATCAACAGATTAGCCTTCACAATTCGTAAAACCATCTACAATTGGGGGATTTAATGAAAATTAAACGAATAATATTAACCTTTTTAAGCTCTTTGATGAAAATTTCACATTGTTGCCTCTAATTCGACTTATTCTCATCCAAAATTGCTAAATTCGCGCTTCAAAAAATCAAAAAGAATGTCAGTTTTAGTAAATAAAGACTCTAAAATATTGGTTCAGGGGGTTACAGGTTCTGAAGGGACCTTCCACGCTGAGCAAATGATTGAATATGGAACCAATGTTGTTGGCGGTGTAACTCCTGGTAAAGGGGGAACTGAGCACATCGGTGTTCCTGTTTTTAATACAATGGCCGAAGCAGTGAAAGAAACTGGTGGTGATGTATCCATCATTTTTGTTCCACCTCCATTCGCGGCTGATGCTATTATGGAAGCTGCTGATGCAGGAATTGGTGTGATCATTTGTATAACAGAGGGAATCCCAGTTCAAGATATGGTGAAAGTTCAAGCTTACCTTGCTGACAGAGATTGCAGATTGGTTGGACCAAATTGTCCAGGTGTTATGACTCCAGGAGAGGCAAAAGTTGGTATCATGCCAGGCTTCATTCACAATCCAGGAAAAGTTGGAATTGTGTCTAGATCTGGTACATTGACCTATGAAGCAGTTGATCAGGTAACGAAAGCAGGATTGGGACAATCTACTTGTATCGGAATCGGTGGTGATCCTATCGTCGGAACAACCACTAGAGATGCGGTTGAGTTGTTTATGAATGATCCTGATACAAACGGTATTATTTTGATTGGTGAAATTGGTGGTTCAATGGAAGCTGATGCTGCTTATTGGATCAAGGAAAACGGAACCAAACCAGTTGTTGGATTCATTGCGGGTCAAACTGCTCCAGCAGGAAGAACAATGGGTCATGCCGGAGCAATTGTTGGTGGTGCTGAAGATACTGCTGCTGCTAAAATGGAGATATTAAGAGAATGTGGAATTCACGTGGTTGAATCTCCAGCGTTTATAGGACAAAAAATGCTTGAAGTTTTGACGAAGGAAGGGCTGGTATAGGCTCGCTGCGGTTGCGGGTTTCCGATGTCCGATATCCGATATCCGATATCCGATTTTGAGCCTTAGGTTTAAATATAAAAGACAAAAATCCTCTAGCAAAAAAATTGCTAGAGGATTTTTTTTGGTTTATTCTTTGTTCATTTGCCAAGATTAGAAGTGCCAAGCAGGCATTATTCGGCGAGAAACAAATTCTTGTTCTTTTAACTGGTCGTAGTGTTCCGAAAACTAAAAATTAAACTAGGTGATACTCCCGACTTCTCCTACATATTTTCGG
>CALBCY010000129.1 GCA_937927195.1 uncultured Chitinophagales bacterium | reverse complement strand
TCCATGCACCAGATCCCAGTTCAGCGATTTGAACATTGTAAGATTCAGCAGCCAAAACATTTGACCACTCAACAGTAATTTCTGAATTGTCAATATCTGAAACTGCAAATTGTGTTGGATTCTCGCAACAACCATCCGTTTTAAAATCATATGATGTAGTAACATCTGAGTCCTCATTTTCACAATTGGCAAACATCGCAAATTCATACTCCGTACAAGCCATCAATCCACTCAATGCGAAAGGAGCCTCAACATCCATTTCAACATTCCAGTCCGTTGCTCCAATTGCTCGCCATTGTAAATTTGATACCAAGATGCTATCGTTTTCAACCCAAACAAGACTTGCGTTTGTATCTGTTAGGTCAACAGCAGCTAAACTTGCTGGAGGAGGACAAGGTCCACAATCATCCAAAAGCATTTGCATACTATTAAAAATATTTAATCTTCCTCCAGTGGTGGTTATACCATCAAGACTTGCATTCGGGTCAACCCCTTCCAAAACATATTGTTTTGCTAAAAGCGCAGCAGCAGCAGGATCAGCTTTTGCCAAACTGACAAAGTTCGGACATGGACCAGAATACAAAAGTGCAATTGCTCCGGCAACATGTGGTGTTGCACCAGATGTTCCTCCAAATCCTCCAAATCCTCCTCCAGAACTTACTGTCCATGTATCTTGACCAAATGCCCCTAAATCAATTGTCTCAGCACCATATCCAGCTCCAGTAACTTTTTGATCATTGTGATTCATATTGGTTACTGAAATTAAATAATCACTCGGGCAGGCAGTTGGAAGATCTCCTATTACATCGACATTCTGATTACCATTAATAGTAGCACCACAACTTATTATACCATGAACTCCTAAAGTATCGTAAAAAGCACACCAGAGTGGAGCGTCGGCAGGTTGACCAAAGTCAGTCCCCCAAGAAGCATTTGTGGAAACAACAAAGGCTCCACGAGCGCCATCTGAACTGTTGTATCTCATTCTTGCAGTTAAAGGATATGAATAGGCTTCCAAAACTTCACTTTCAACACCTGAACCTCCTTGTACAATCATTAATTTCACATCCCAATTAACACCAGCTACACCAAAACCATCATTTCCTTTTGCTCCAACAATTCCCGCTACTGGTGTTCCATGTCCTCCACCGTCATAAACTGCATCAGAACCTGATCCTGTGTCCCATCCACGATAATCATCTACGAATCCGTTGGCATCATCATCTATTCCGTTGTTCGGAATTTCTTCTATATTCACCCAAAGATTCGGTTCTATATCTGGGTGATCATTATCGATCCCATCATCAATTATACAAACAACAATGGTGTCTCCCTGTGAAGTCAATCCACCTGTTGCAATATCCCATGCTAAATCTGCATCGATATCAGCTCCAGGCGTTCCTCCAGACTGACCAGTATTTATATACTGCCATTGATTTGGAAATTCAGGATCGTTGGGCTCTGTTGACCTCAATTTGACAAAATGATTGAATTGCGCCAATTCTACAGCATCACTATATCTGACCAATCGCAATAATTCGTTCTCATCTATTTTAGTAAAATCAAAATTGACAGAATAAATATTCATAGGTATTGAAACCCGCTTATTGAATTTCATTCCAATTTCACGATCATTCACCACCTTGTGATTCATGACCCATTGACGAACATCAACATCCTTGTAAAATTTCACTAAAAGCTCACCTTGTACATGGTGAACCTGTTGGGCTTGCATACCTAATGAAACACTCAAGATGGCTATTAGGGCAATAATCAAAGCAGAAAGACGGGCAAATAAATTCATGTGCGTAAAATTGTTTAGTTTATAATCAGCTGTATTGTTTAGATATATTCATTTAGAATTTTTCGATTTTCCTATTTTCCTATTTGCTAAGGCAGTTCTTTAGAACAATGATAGTATTTTATTCCAATTCTATTTCTAAATTTAAGCAATATGTCTTTAACATTTGATTTCTCTGTCCGTTTACTGACTAGGATGAATGGCATTCCTTAACAAAGGTTATTAACTTCTTGTAAAGCCAAAGGGTATCGCCGACGACTTTAGTTTTATGGTATATTTGTGAAATTTGATCCTATTATTTAATTTAAGTCTTGAAATGAATATTAAAGGATATACAACTATTGTTTTCTTCAATTTAATCAGTTTGATCAGTTTGATTTTCTGTACTTCATTGATTGGGCAAACTTGCGATGATAATTTAATCAACGGAACTGAGTTTAAATTGAATTGTGGTGGCGACTGTGTCCCTTGTATAAGCCTTTATTATCAAGGCAGTTACAATGAACAGTTAGAACTTGAACTGTTTGTTTCTCTTCCAGATTATATTTGGTCTGAAGAAGAAGCTGCTATGGGATTTTATTATGTATTCAATGGAGACTTTGAAAATGTTTGTCTTGAATATCCTGAATGTCAGGCTTTTCTTTTAATTGCCGGCTCCAATACGACCACTGTAAATGTTACAAAATACAATCAACTGGGTGAAGAGGTTGCTTATGGACAATTGAAAGTAATTTCTTTTTGTCGAGCTTGTATTGGTCCAGCTATTCCCGATGTTGTTTTTGAATGCTCTACCGATCCAGACAGTATTTTTTCAGTTGATGCGCTAAGTGTACCCTTGGAGAACGGAGATTATATGGTTGAATTCAATTTTATAAATGGGCAGCCACCTTACAGAATTTATGACAAAAACTTTCAAGGTTTTTACGATGATGAATTGTATTCTTCGCAATATTATTTGGGTAAATTACCTGAAGAAACAATTTTAGATTTGATTGTTTTTGATGCCATAAATTGTGAAGTACAACTAGACAGCATAAACAAAAATTATGGTTTGGAGATAATAGATACCATGGTGATTGATACAATGGTGATTGACACAAATGTTGTAGACTCGGTTAACCTTGCCCTTTTCACAAATCATGCAAATGATAATATCTTTGCAGAGCTAGATATTTATCCCAATATTTCCAATAGTCAATTCCAACTTCACTTCAACTTACCAGTTGCTGAAAGAATCAACATTTGCATTTACAGCTCAAATGGAGAAAAAATTCATTCTTTAATAAGTGACGAATATTTTTCCGCAGGACAACATCAGATTTCATTAGAAGCCAAAGATGTATTAGAAGGGCTTAATTTTATTGCAATAGAATACCGTCAAAATTTAATTGTCGAAAAGATATTACGACGCAGATAATTTCACAAAAGCCTGCATCCATCTATCCGGAATTTCTCTCTTTGTCGCAATTTCATAATCCTCTTCAGTACAAGCTACGTACTCATAGTTTTTTTCTTCGTTACCCATTAGTGGCACTCGCATCCACCAGCGACCTGTTCTTGGGCTTTTGATAAATACTATTTCTTCTCCCTGATCATTGATGTTTACATTGTAACGAAGGTAATCTTCCTCATAAGCTTCAGGATCTTCATAGTGGCGATCGTAATAGGCATTTACAAAATGCCAAATTGTTTGCGCAATAACTTTTGCTGTCAAACCTCCATTGTCGAGTTGAGGCAAGTATTCATAAACAGCAAAACTACTCACAGTGTCACTTACTCCAGCATATCGACCCAAGCGACAAAGATCATGCGCTGAAAACCCATTTGGGGAAGCGCTAACCTGACCGGGAGCATCTGCGTAACGAAGACAAGAAACATCGACAGAAACCATGTCCGTATTTCGAAGAACCGGTTCCAATCTTCTCAAATCATCCAGTAAGTATCCGAGGCGATAACATTCAAACTGCTTTTTCCTGAGCACATCCACTTGATTTGGATTGACCAAAAAAGTTTGATAAGCAAGCTGTTGGTAATTCTTAAGGAAGTTGGGTTGATGGGAAAACATTTTGTAGATGTACGAAGAATTATCGGTTCGTCTGTTGACTTCTCCTCCATCTATTTTTTCATCGACAACAGCTACACAAATATCTTTTTCCAAAGCTTCGTAAGATTTGAACTGATAGTATGTTAGTTCTTGAACGTCTCCGATAATTACACAACATAAATCCAATGCAAGCAATTCTCTAAAAACTGTTTCAAATGCGATGATTACATCTTTAGGCGATTTTCCCTGAATATCTCCAAGGTCGACAACTTTCATTTTATCCTTCCAGGTATAAAGCTGATACAATTCTTGTCGAACAGCATCTACTGGACTAATTTCTGTACTTGGGTTAATATTCAAACCTATTATGGCTAAATCATATTGCCCCTTTACCAGAGCTTCGCCTTTATTAAAAGCGATTCTGTGTCCCCACTGGTTAATGTTCAACTTCTTAATTTCTGCCAAACTGGTTGGCGAAACAGGGCGAACAAAGTTATTGATAACATCAATTGAAGTCATTGGTTTTTTCTAATTAGATACTTTTTATTTCTCAACGATTAAATCAGCTTTCAAGATAAGTTAAATTTGGGTCATTGTTAAACATTGAATTTAAAAAATCTTTAATCCTTAATTCTAGGCGCTCTTTCTCTTTATTGAAACTGGAAAAGTTTATTCCAGGGTAATCTTTACTCTTTTCCAAAGCTTCTTTTAGATTGAAATTTTTCTGCTCAGTTGAATAGAATATTTTTTGCTCCTTGAAATGTTTTGCAAGATAGAGTTGCTCACCTTGACCTGGGGTTGGGACCAAAATGGCATTTTTATTGAGTCGTGCCAAATCCATTATACTGCTGTATCCCGATCGACACAAGATCAATCTGCTGGCATTCATTTCACGCTCAACCTCAGCACTATCCAAAAAATTATAATACCGCAAGTTTGCTTTTGCCCAGCTTGCTTGCCACTCATCTACTTTACCAGCAGCTAGAAGAACCCTGTCATCAATTTCATCCAACTGTTCCAATAATTGTTCTTCGAAAATACCACGATGTGGTTCCGGACCAGATAACAATATCATTAAGTCATTTTTTATTTCAAGATCCTTCTTCTCGAGTCTTGACAATGGTCCAATGTATTTAAACTTTGCTTGATCGATTTCCTTATTGTGTGAAAGCTCACCAGAAAGTGATGGGGCATTTTCATAGTCTGGAATCCAGCATTGATAAAACTTATTGATGTATTTATGGTGTAATTTATTAATGACGGAATTGAAAATCCTCCACCTTGGATCTGTTTTAATAAAAACCTGATGAGTGATTAAAATTGAAGGAATTTTATGGGACCAAAGACCATATCTATTGTCAGAAATAACCGCATCTAAATCATGTTCTTGGATTAATGAATCAAGGTCCTTGTTTTCTTTTTTCACCACCTTCATCAATCTAGGAAATTGTTGCATGACCACCCATTCTAAACTTCCTTTTTCGTGATACTGAACATTGTAGGGTTCTAAGTCTAAGAACTCTATATCAGGAAATTCCTTTTTCATAAAAAGAAGAGAAGCCCCATCTCCACCAATGATCACTTCGACCTTTTGCTTCTGCAAGGCTTTTATGAGTGGAATCATTCTTGTCGCATGGCCCAAGCCCCAGTTCAGTACGCCCACCAATATTTTAATTTTCCTAGATTTCAAGTTGTTAAATTGTAATTTTTGTCCTCTAATTGATCATTTATAAGAGCATTAGCTGAGTTAATGTTAAAATTTCATCCATAAAGAATTAACTTTGTGGCATTACGTTAATCAAAGTACTATGAAACAAAAACGTTTCTTTTCTTTTTTATTGTTGATCTCTTTCAGTATTGCCCTGTCAATGACCAGTTGCGGAGTATTTAGTAAATCTAGATGCGACCGTTGTCCGGAATTTACGGAATACCAATACGAAAACCTTGAGATTGGCGAGGATACTGAATTTTCAGCACATTTAGATGCTGCTTTAGATCCTTCAAACAATTCAAACTAATACAATGTACAGATTCTTAAATAAACACAAAGTACTTTTTAGCCTGGTTTTGGTTGCTTCGCTTTCATTGAACAGCTGTTCTGTTTATAAAAAATGTGATTGCCCAAAGTTTAAAACCAGTTCTAAAAAGAAAAAGAATCTGTAAGGTAGCTTTTTACCATTCATCTTTCCAATACATTGGAAATCCAATAATACTGTTTAGCCAAAAGGGGCAATTCTTAAGATGATATCTATATCTGAACTGGAATCCTTTACCTGCTACCTTACCTGCTACTATATCTGCCACTTTATCTGCCACTTTCGTTTTGTAAAGAATAATTTTGCAAAGAATAGACGAGAGGTCTCGAACACTGTCAGTGTTTGGAAAACTGACAGCCTTAAATGCCCCCCAATCCGAAAGTTTTCTTCTTCAATTGGTCTAATTCTTGATATTTTAACATTTAATGGTAAATTTATCATCATTATTGCTATTTATTCGTCTGCTTATTTGTGATCTGCTCTTTCATTAGAGCGATTCGAAAGAGTAAACTAAAAAAAACAATGAGCTTTGCAATTGCCTTCAAGCAATTTTAAAAGACCATTGACACTAAACCTTTGATTTAACTAATGCATTATTTCATGAAAAGAATAATTTCTTTATTAGCGCTATTTTTGGGAGCAGCGCAATTTCTCCAAGCTCAGGAGCAGGCTCTTGATGCCCGAATCAACGAACAATTTAAAGTCCTAACCGAACCAATCGTAAAAACTGTATTTTATGCAATTCCTATTGCTGGAGTTGATGTCCCTATAGTTTTGATTGTCTTATTATTTGGAGCGCTCTATTTCACTATTTACTTTGGTTTTATCAATTTTAGAAACTTTGGAACCTCGATCAACATCATTCGTGGAAAGTATGATGACTTGGAAGAAGGTGGTTCTACTGAAATATATTCAGATTCTGTTTCATCAGTAGACGGTGACAATCCGGATACCATTAGAGTTGAGGGACACTTTGGTGAGGTTTCTCACTTTCAGGCCCTTACGGCTGCATTGTCAGGAACAGTTGGCCTCGGAAATATTGCTGGTGTTGCGGTTGCCTTGTCCCTTGGTGGTCCAGGAGCAACTTTTTGGATGATTGTAGCAGGATTGATCGGAATGGCTTCAAAGTTCGTTGAATGTACCTTAGGAGTTATGTACCGTGAAATTGGAAGCGATGGAACGGTATATGGTGGTCCGATGTATTACTTGAGCAAAGGTTTGAAAGAAAAAGGCGCAGGCATGGGCATTTTAGGAAAAATCCTAGCTGCATTTTTCGCTGTCATGTGTATTGGTGGCTCCTTTGGAGGAGGAAATATGTTCCAATCCAATCAGGCTTATTCCATGTTTTCTAAAGTAACTGGAGTAGAAGGAATGGGCTGGTTGTTTGGTTTGATCATGGCAGTTTTAGTTGGAATAGTTATCATTGGTGGTATTAAGAGTATTGCCAAGGTTACAGATAAAATCGTTCCATTGATGGTTGTTGTTTATGTAGTTGCCGCATTGGGCATCCTCTTTATGAATGCCTCATTGATACCAAAAGCATTTAGCACGATTCTTAGCGGTGCTTTTTCTCCTGGAGCAATAACAGGTGGATTTATAGGGGTATTGATACAAGGTTTCCAACGAGCCGCCTTTTCGAATGAAGCAGGTATAGGTTCGGCATCAATTGCCCACTCTGCCGTAAAAACGAAGCATCCTGCCAGTGAAGGTCTGGTTGCTCTTTTAGAACCGTTTATAGATACAGTTGTGGTTTGTACAATGACTGCTTTGGTGATTGTGATTACCAATTTTGATGGTGCAATTATGACTTATGGTGTTAAGAGTCCAGATGGTGTTCAAGCAACATCTGCAGCCTTTGCATCAACCTTTAGCTGGTTCCCTTATGTGCTTGCTTTGGCTGTAATTTTATTTGCATTCTCCACGATGATTTCTTGGTCTTATTATGGCTATCAAGCTTGGTCTTATTTATTTGGAAGAAGCAAAGCTGCAGAATATCTCTACAAATTCCTTTTCTGCGTTTTCGTTGTAATTGGTGCTTCAGCCAGTTTGGGTGCAGTTATTGATTTTTCTGATGCCATGATTTTTGCAATGCTGTTTCCAAACATGATCGGATTGTTCTTATTGGCCCCAGTTGTTAAGAAAGAGTTTAACAGGTATATGGCTTTGATAAAAAGCCAGAAGTAATATGAATAAAGTACTTTCGTACAATACTAAAATATAACATTATTGGAACCACCCAAGCCGCTGCGCGGCTTGGGTGGTTTTTTTTCGCTCATAATTCTAACAATTAGCAATTCAATAATCAGAAAAGAATACGAATAAACAGCCAGAAAAAATCTATCTTAAAGCCATTGATCTTCGATCATAAAATTCGCAAACTCAATCAGAAACTTCATCAAATATCTATTATGGGATTGGTAATTTACAAATCTTCTGCAGGCTCTGGAAAAACCTTCACTTTGGTAAAAGAGTACCTCAAAATTGTGCTCAAAAACCCACACGACTACAAGCATATTTTAGCGATGACCTTTACTAATAAAGCCACCGAAGAGATGAAAAGTAGAATCATCGATGAATTGGGATTTTTAAGTGCCGGTGAAGAAAACGACATGTTCAAATCTCTCATTGATGACGATGATTTCCCTGTTAAATCAAAAAAGAAAATTTTCGAAAACGCCCGTATAACGCTTCACAATATTTTACACAATTATGCCAGATTTGAAGTAAGTACCATCGATAGCTTTTTCACTAGAATAATTCGCTCTTGCTCAAGAGAGCTAAATCTTCCGCCAACTTATTCTATTGACATTGATTCGGGAAAAGCTTTAGAGCAAGCCATTGAGGGTTTGTACGCCAGCCTTGACGATTATCCAGAACTACAAGAATGGTTTAGAAAATTTACCGATGAAGAAATTACAGAAAATAAAGGTTGGTCAATTGATAGAAAAATAAAAAAATTAGGCAATGAGTTGTTCAAAGAAAAATTCAATAAAATTAGGCATGAAGGCGAATTGAATGTAAAAACACTGAGCAGATTGATTGCTGGTGTAAAAAAGTCAATTAGAGAATTTGAAAATCAACTAAAAGAATTTTCAGATGAAACCAAAAGTCTTATTGCGCAATACGGACTGGTTGATGGTGATTTCAAATCGAGTACAATTAAGTTTATTACAGAAAGAATACCTGCCAAAGAATATGATAAAATTACTGCCACCTTTTTAAAGGTCGTAAACAATGAAGGGGAATGGTATACACAGAAGAGTAAGAAAAAAGGTGAAATAGATGCTGTTGCAGCAGCTGGCCTAAATGAGTTGGCCAGACAAATTGTTGATTTCATTGAGATCAACCATCCCAAATACATTGCAGACAAAGCAATAATATCGAACATTTATTCTTATGGAATTTTAAGTGCCTTGGTTGAAGAATTAAAAAAGTACAGGGATGAAAAAAATCTGCTTTTGATTTCTGATACCAATTCCATCATTAAAGAAATCATGTCTGATCAAGCAGATGCACCTTTCCTGATGGAAAAAGTTGGAAGCATTTACAAACATATTTTTATAGACGAATTTCAAGATACTTCAGATTACCAATGGGGAAATTTAAAGGCTTTGGTCATCAATGCACTTTCTGAAGGCAACAGAGTTTTAATAGTTGGCGATGCCAAGCAATCTATTTATCGCTGGCGTGGTGGGAACATGAAACTGCTTTTAGAAGAAATTGAAAAAGATCTCATTTCTTTTATTGGACCCAACAAGGAAGAGATAAAAGTATTGGAAAACAATTTTAGAAGTAAAACCAATATTGTCAATTTTAACAACTCCTTTTTTAGCCTTGCAAAAGAGTTATTGGCCAATAGTGCCGAACTGGGCAAAGTTGAATTGATTGAAATGGCTTATAATGAAATCAATCAAATTCCACAAAAAGACGAAGGGGGATATGTCAAAATACACTTCTTTGAGAAGGAAGGCAATTCAGCTCAAAAAGCAAATGCTGAAATGCTTGCCACATTGGCTGAGGATTTAAACAATGCAATTCAAAAAGGCTACAAATATAACGATGCAATGATTTTGGTTAGGAATAGAGCCGATAGCTTTTTAATTGCCAATTATTTAAGTTTAAAAGGCATTCCATTTATTAGTCAACAATCGCTTTTGGTTGCCAATGCACCCAATATCAAATTGCTTATTAGTTGTCTTGAATACTTAAATGACATTACCGATAGTTTGCTCAAAACCAAATTATTGTTTCAATACCTTGACTTCACTGAACAATTAGAAATGATTGATTTAGATAAGGTTTTCAGAGACCATGAAACAAGAGTGGCCAAGGATGCAAAAGACAAAAAAATTGAAAGTCTATTCTTGAAATACATGCCTTTTGAAATAAGTTCAAATCACAATGCTATTGTCAAAAAACCGATCATTGAAATAGTGGAAGACTTGACCAATGTTTTAAAGTTAAACACTGATGCAGATGTTTATTTACAAAGATTTCAAGACAAATGCATTGAAATTGCCAGAATGGGTCACAGCAACATTCCCGAGTTTTTAGACTATTGGTATGAGAAGCAACAGGACATTTCAATTATAAACTCCGATGGAACAAATGCAGTTCGTGTAATGACCATTCACAGCGCCAAAGGACTTGAGAAGCCAATTGTATTTTTGCCCTTTTCCAACTATTCTTTTAGACCAAAATCAAACAGCACTTTGTGGATAGAGGATTTAGAAGCTCCCTATGAACAGTTTAAAATTTTACCAATAAAAACAAACCTGAATTTATCAAAGAGCCTTTTTAAAGAGGATTATTTAGATGAGATTTCGGAGACCATTATTGATTCTTTGAATACAGCTTATGTAGCTTTTACTCGACCCAAAGAACAAATGTACATCTATTCTCACTGGCACAAAGATGCGAGTGACATGAAGTACCTAAACAAATTAATCATCCAAATTTTGAGCAGCTCTGAGTTTTCATTTCATGAAAATTGGAATGCGGAAAACAAGATTTTTGAACTTGGAACAAACGATCATTCTAGCCTAAAAGAATCAATTGAAAAAGAGGAAGAAACCATAAAATATTTAGAAAACTATCCTAGTGAGGCTTTTGGAACTAAAATAAATATAAAAGACAAAGCTGAACACTATTTTGAGTTGTTAAGCGATGAAATTGCCGCAAAAATTCAAACAGGTAATAAACTGCATGCCATCTTAGAAGAAGTCAAAAGTCACAGTGACCTGAAAGGCGTGCTGGACAATCATCATTTGGATGGACGCATTACTGAAAATGAAAAGGTGGAATACGCTGGATTGATTGAGAAACTATTTGAAACGCCTGAATTTAAAGATTGGTTCAGCGGAGATTGGGAAACCATTCCAGAACAAACCATTTTTAACAAAGGAAGCGACAAACGACCAGATAAAATTTTATTAAAAGGAAAGGAAGCGGTAGTAATCGATTATAAAAAAGAAAAGGAAGTTTCAAAATACAAAAAGCAAATTAAAGAATATGGACAATTGGTAAAAGCCATTCCGAATGGACCGGAAGAAATAAAACTCTACCTTGTTTATATCGAAAGTGGAGACATCAAAGAGGTTGAATTTGATTGATTGCCATTTTATTTTTTACAATTGTCAATTGTCAATTGTTAATCGTCGTAAAGTTGCAATCCTCACGCTTCTTCTTTCTGCATTCTAAAAGACTTACGGTGATGTTTCGTTGTTCCAATTTTTGCAATGGCTTCCCTATGCTGTAAGGTTGGATAACCTTTATTACTATCCCAACCATATCCAGGATTTTTCTTATGCAGTCTCAACATATAATCGTCTCGGTAAGTCTTCGCAAGAACGGAAGCTGCTGCAATGCTGGCAAACTTAGAATCTCCTTTGATGATGCATTGATGATGAACAAGAAAATAGGGTTTGAATCGGTTTCCGTCAACAAGAATTAGTTCAGGTCTGGTTTTCAATTTATCAAGCGATCGATGCATGGCTAAAATTGAAGCATTCAAAATATTAATTTTATCAATTTTGACGGGCATTATTTTGGAAACCGCCCAAGCGATGGCTTCTTGCTCGATAATCGGTCTCAGCTCTTCTCTGGCTTTCTCACTAATTTGCTTGGAATCATTGAGTAGAGGATGGTGAAATTTTTTCGGCAAAATCACTGCAGCGGCAAAAACTGGACCCGCCAAACATCCCCTACCCGCTTCATCACAACCTGCCTCAATCAATGTCTTTTGAAGATAGGATTTTAATGAAGCTATTTTTTTCTTTCTTTCCACCATTCGTTAAATGACTTTGGTGAAAATAACAAATCTTTGATCCTACCAGTAAAATTCTTGAATGAATTTTTAAATTCTGGGTTATCTTTGAGCTCATTCATTTTATCTCTATCGGCCACCGCTTTCATGCCCTCTTTAAATGCTGGTTGAGATTCCAATAAATAACCTTCTTCCTTAGAGACCCACGATCGGGTTTTCATCAACATTTTCTCGAAATCAATCAAATACGGATTGGTGAATCTATTGTCTTGATTATAGTTCAAGAAAGGAAGATGCCCATACTCCTTTTCTTCGAAAAGCAATGGTCCCAGCAACATGCCCAATGGTCCTACCAAATGAGGATGATAATTATTTTGCTGAACATTTGGATAAACGTGGCAATTATTGAAAAAACTAATGGCATCCAGATCGTATAAAATTTCACGCCAAGCCGAAGTTGCCAATAAATCCGTTCTTCCATTGTCTAATAGAATGACATACATTTGCGTTGGACCACTTTTTTCACTTTTTTGAGCTGGCCCAAAAACGTAATTGTGGTATTTATTTTTCTTTTCAGCATAATGAAAAGTGTCGTGTAGGGGTAAAATATTCTGAAGCTTTTCCATACTAGGAATCACTCTTTCTATTCCAGCCACAACAATTTGGATGTTTACACAACTGCTTGCCCAACTTGAAATTCCTTCGTTGTCACTAAAGACCAAAGCGCCATTCTCAGCAACTAAAAAATCAGGCGAACAAATACTTAACGATGGAAATTTAGGCAAATCTCTTGTTTCATCTCGGAGCTTGCTCATTAACTTCTCAGTGGTGTAAGCTGCAGGAAGTTTAAAATGTTGTTGAAGACCTTTTTTGATGTAGGCTGGTTGCACGCCAGCTAAAGGAAACAATGGATGCCTTGGCTTTTCACCAAGAATTGAACAAATCTTCTCACCAGCATTTAAATACTCGAAATTAACTCCTTCTTGTTCAAAAACAGAGTTCAATTCTAGCTCCTTTAATTCTGGAGCATGTGTTTTGTAAATACTGCTGGCACCTGTTTGAGTAATAATCTTGAGAATCCGATCTACAGCTTCACTGGCCGTACTTGCCCAATAAATCTTGCTGCCATTGTCAATCGCATTTTTCTCGAAATCTATAAGATGTTCATCGAGATGCTCAATTGATTCATGACGGATATTCTTTGCCTGTTTCCTGACCATATTAAGGTCCGAAAATTGCTCAAGGCATTTTTTAACATCGACTTTTAGTCGAATAAGATGGTCTTCTAGAAGTTTACCATCTAGTGGTTGTTGGAGCGTAATGTTGTTTTTCAAAAAATTTGACACTTTTACTTTGTTTAATAAAAAAGCGAAAGTATCCCAGACCCTATATTTCTATATTGTTGTTAGGCAACCCTGTATCACTAAATTTTACTTTAGTAATAACAGGAAGCATGCTTTATGTATTAAACATATAGCATTCCTGGAATTGTTAGTTTTCTCTGTTCTTCAAATGCTTGGCAAAATTATCTCAGGAAGATAATTTTCTACACTTGTCAATAATTAATTATCGACTTTACTTTTTTTTCTTTTGCTCTAATTTAGACTATTTTCAGTCCTCTTCAAAAACATTAACTTCTATTCGCTTATCTTGATTTACCAACTGCCATGCAGTATAAAAAACCAATTTCGCACGCTTGGCAAGCATATCAAACTCTATTTTATCAACCGTATCTGTTTCTTGATGGTAATCTTCATGAGTTCCATTAAAATAGAAAATAATAGGGATATTGTTCTTGGCAAAATTGTAATGATCAGATCTGTAATAAAATCTATTGGGATCTTCTTTATCATTGTATTTATAGTCCAAATTCAAATCGGTATACATTTTATTGGCCGTTTCATTTATTTCATGTAACTCAGTACTTAATCTGTCCGATCCAATAATGTAAACATAGTTCCTGCTCTTTAGATCACTTTTATCATGTTGGTCATCAGTTCTTCCGACCATATCAATATTTAAATTTGCAATAGAATTTTCAAGTGGCAAAACCGGATTAGTAACGTAGAACTCAGAACCAAGAAGGCCTTTTTCTTCTCCGGAAACAGCCATAAACAATACGCTTCTTCTCGGGCCATTTCCTGCTTCCTTCGCTTTTGCAAAAGCTTCAGCAATTTCAAGTAAGGCCACTGTACCAGAACCGTCATCGTCTGCACCATTGTATACTTTCTTTCCTCTTTTACCTAAATGATCGTAGTGCGATGTTATAACAAGAATTTCATCCTTCAAATCACTACCCTCCAAAAAACCGAGAACATTTGAACTATTAATCTCTTTATCAAACTTGGCAATATTCAGATCTATTTTCTTTTTCTTAATTAACTTGGATTTTGACTTTCCTTTTTTTGAAATTTTATTCAACCATTTTTCCATTTTCCCTTTGGGTAAAATAGCATTGGCCATTTCTTCTGAAATGTAAAAAGTATTCGCAAAGTTTTTATCTCCACCATCTTTTAATTTTACCCCTCCACCTTTTATATAAGGTGCCATTCTCTTCGTGTTTTTTCTTAAATCAGGATCAATGATCAAAATTGTTTTTACGCCATTTCCCTTGGCTACTTCTAATTTCTTTCTCCAGTTTGTAGACCAGACCGATTTTTCATTTGTACCTGAAACGAGGTATTTCCCATCATTATCTACCGGTTCACCTGTATGAACCATGATTACTTTGCCATCGACATTTTGTCCCTTGTAATCGCTGTATTTTTCATCTTTTATTCCATAACCCAAAAACACAATGTCGTTGACCGTTTCTTTTAGTTGCTGAGTGGAATTTGGATAACCGTAAAAACTCTCTAAAAATTTAAATTCTTTGCCGTCAATGGTAATTGTCGGGTTCTCCCAACCACTTTCCTGCAATGGAATATTTTGGAAGTATTTATTTTTCTTTCCCTTTACTGGCCCTTCCAAATTTAGGCTTTTAAAATGCTTAGCAATATAGCTCGCAGCAAGCCTTTGTCCCTTCTTACCAGTTTCTCTTCCTTCATACTCATCAGAAGCTAAAACCTTAAGATGTGTTTCCAAATCTTCAATGGTAATCGTTTTACCAAAGTCCTGTGCAGAATTTTCTATTTCTGCTTTTTGGGCGATTGCACATAGTGTCCAAAACAGTAGGATGAAAAGAGATATTGCCTGTTTAAATTTCATTTTGGTTATTTTATAGGAGAACAAGCTATTTTTCCTACTCTCCTGCTATGTCTGCCTCCTTCAAAAGGCGTTTTTAAAAAGATACGAACAATTTTTTTTACATCTTCCAATTTCATAAACCTTTCTGCTAAACACAAAACATTGGCATTGTTATGCAGCCTGGACAATTCAGCGATTTCTGGAGTCCAACAAAGAGCCGCCCGTATTGCTTGATGTTTATTGGCTGTAATTGCTACCCCTTGACCACTTCCACAGACAAGAACACCAAAATCGGCAATTTTGTTTCCTACAGAATTAGCTACCGGATGCACAAAATCAGGATAATCAACAGATTCCGTCGAAAAAGCTCCAAAGTCATTGACCAGATACCCCTCTTCTGAAAGCATTTCCCTGATTGCTTCTTTGTAAGCAAATCCAGCATGATCCGATCCTATGGCTATATGAACTTTCGTTTCCATATTATTGATTAATTAAGTCCTAAGTTTTTGATTAATTAAGTCCTAAGTTTTGAATTCAGAAGCTCTTGAGCATCGCAGAGTTCCGCAAATGTTATAGTTCAAAGAGTTATGATTTCAACCTTAGTCTACAAAAATATAAATTAATGGCTTTAATAAAGGGTATTTCTTCTAATTATCAAGAAAGAATTCACAGATTACTTAATTCTTCCAATCAAAAGCTCAACTTGCTGTTGGATCTTGTCCTTCCTTTCCATTATATCAGAATACAAACCTTCATTGTTTTTCATAAATGATAAATACTTAATTTGATACCTGATTTTTTGAAATTCCGACCACCATTTGAGGGCAATGTAGCCAGATATTCCAAGAAATATGGTAATGGCTATTGCAACAGAAAAGCTATTTGTTAACCAAATAATTAAAAATAGGAACAGATAGTAAAATGAGAATGCGAAATGACCTCCAACCCAGTTCACTGAAGAATGGAACATCGGATCTTTAAACTTTTTGGCACTGAATAATACTGGTATTTTATAAGGAAGGTAATTAAACAACAATCCAATGATGAAAATAGGCAGCCCTATTATTAAAATCAAAGCCTTAACCGATATTTGAAAGATGGTTGGTCTGTTTTCATTCCAAATTTTGAATCTTAATCCTGTTGCTGCAATCTTTTGGTGACAATAGTCAACTGCTTTACTGAAAGATTCCATTTGCTCAGGATTGTTTTCCTCCAAATCACTTACAGCCTGTATCATTTTTTTTTCAGCTTTGAAATTGTCCAATGGTTGGTGAAATGACAAGTTCATTTTTTCACAAACCTTTGGCAAACACAAATCTCTTAATTGATTATAGGTATCATAGTAAACTCGGCTAGTGATGTCTATCAATTGATCACGCATGGCCAATGTGAGATCACCTTTCAATCCATTCAAAGCTTTTGCGGGGCTTTGTTCATAAAGGTCCTGATAGTCTCGCAACTTAATAGGCTTTCCAAAGTTGATTAATACATCTCTTCGAGATTTGTAGAAATCTTCATAATTCAATCCTACTGGAACTATGTGTACATCTAAATCAAAGTTGTTTTTCTTTTCGGCCTCAAATGCAATTCTCCCAAAGCCTTTTTTTAGAGGCCTTAATTTCCTAACATTGCCATGACTTCCCTCCACAAAAATTATGAACGATTCGTTCTGCTCTAATAAATAAACACAATTCTCGAAAATGACTTTATTGCGTTCGGCAAAATCTGCCGCTTCTCTTTGTCTAAATATTGGAAGCATCCTTAAGCTAGCGAGAATCTTAGCAACTTTTGGCTTGCTAAAAATATCTCCTCTTGTTAAAAATGCTGTTTTTTCACTTAGACTCGCACTGATCACAATGGGATCAAGAAATGTACATTGGTGATTTGATGCAAAAATTATCGGCTTGCCTTTGGGTATGTTTTCAATGCCGTTTAAGGCTTTATTTCTAAAGAATACTTTAAATCCCGCCCTGATCCAGGGTTTCATGATCATATACGGCAAGGATCTTTTTTCTGAAATAGACATAACTTTCTTTGGATGGAATAAGCTGCTTTTCTTTATTTATCTTTAGGATTTTAGATCAATTCATCCATAGTTTTCACTGGACAAACCTTTCCTGGTTTTAATTCAAAAATTAAAAACATCAGGCTCCTAAAAAATATTTAACTCAAATGTATAAAATTTATATCAACAATATACAGCTTATCCTATGTGATTCTGAAGGATTTATGAGGCTAATAGAAAAACTAGATCGATTTCAATTCTTGAAATTTAAGGACAGCGATTTATTCAAAGACAATATAGCTCTTTGGGAATCTTCAACAGAAACACGAACCATCTGTATAAAGGGGGATTCTCTTAAAATTTTATTTAATGCTTTTTGTTCCAATTACAAAATCCATCCAGCTGGCGGAGGCCTTGTGCTCAATCCCGACAAAGAATTGTTGATGATCTATAGATTGGGCAAATGGGACTTGCCAAAAGGGCATCAGGAAAAAGGAGAAACCATTGAAGAAACAGCCTTAAGGGAAGTGGAAGAAGAATGTGGCATTACAAAGCTAAAACTAGGGAAAGCCGTCAATCAAAAGCTCAAACAAAAAAACATTACCTACCACACTTACATTAGCAAAAAAGGTAAACGTATTTTAAAGCAAACCTTTTGGTATGAAATGTTTTACAATCAAAATGAAACACTGGTTCCTCAAACAGAAGAAGACATCGAAAAGGTTGAATGGATTACTCAAGAACAATTTCCAGCAGTCTTTCAAAACAGCTACCCTTCAGTGATCGATATAATTTCAACTTATTTCAAAATAGAAAAAAGCTAAGAATAATTAAGCTTGTACAATCTCTCCAATATCAGTCATTATTTTTCCAGCTAGATTATTGGCAATGACTTCATTGGTTGACTCAGAATAGATTCTGATGATTGGTTCTGTATTGGACTTCCTTAAATGTACCCAATTGGTTTCATCGAAGAAGATCTTTACGCCATCTTCTGTATTGGTCGGTTGGTTCTTGTACTTTTCAGCAATTTTTTCCAAGACCTCATCTACATTTATTCCGTCTTCTAATGGAATTTTATTCTTCGAGATTACATACCTTGGATAAGTTGCTTTTAACAATGAACAGTATTTACCCGAGGTTGCCATGTGCGATAAAAACAAAGCAATTCCAACCAAGGCATCACGTCCATAATGCAGTTCAGGATAAATCAAACCGCCATTGCCTTCACCACCAATTACAGCTCCAACCTCTTTCATTTTTGCTACAACATTGACCTCACCAACCTTTGCGGCATGGTAAGTTGATCCGGCTTTTTCAGTAATTTCTTTCAATGCAATTGTAGAAGAAAGATTGGAAACAGTTGGGCCTAAATTATGCTTCAATACATAATCAGCAATGGCTACCAAAGTGTATTCTTCGCCAAACATTTCCCCATCCTCACAAATCATCGCCAAACGATCCACATCCGGATCGACAACGAAACCCAGATGAGCGTTTTCTTTCTTTACCAATTGTGAAATACCAGAAAGGTGCTCTGCCAATGGTTCTGGATTGTGTGCGAACTGCCCAGATGGTTCACAATTCAATTCAAAGACTTCTTCAACTCCCAAAGCTTTCAACAACATTGGAACGGCGATTCCTCCACTTGAATTTATTCCATCAACTGCTACTTTATATTTTTTTTCTTTTATGGCTTCAACATTGACCAATTTCAAATCAAGAATGGCATCAATGTGCTTTTGCAGGAAAGTATCATCTTTTCTGTATGATCCAAGGTCCTCGACTAAAGCAAAATCAAATGCTGCTGATTCTGCTTGTTCAACCACTTGGCGGCCCAAATCTCCACTAATGAACTCTCCCTTGTCGTTTAATAACTTCAAAGCATTCCAATTCTTTGGATTGTGGCTAGCTGTAAGTATAATGCCAGCTTGAGCTTGCTCCATTACAACGGCCATTTCGACTGTAGGAGTGGTTGACAGGCCAAGGTCGACAACATCGGCTCCCATTCCTTGAAGAGTGCCACTTACCAGACGTTCCAACATCTCACCAGAAATACGACCATCGCGGCCTATAACCACCTTGATTTTACCTTCATGGCCCTGTTGAACAATCTTTGCAAAAGCTGCAGAGAATTTTACAATGTCTAATGGAGTCAAATTATCGCCAGGCGCTCCTCCGATTGTTCCCCTGATCCCTGATATAGATTTTATTAATGTCAATTGCTTGAAATTTCGTGAAATTGCTTGCAAAAATATAAATTATAATCTTGCTAATCATAAAATGACTAAGGATTGTCAAAGAAATGTGCTCAGACAAAACTTTTGGCTTGGATTGTTTCAAATTTTACCAAAAACATAATCCATAACTTCTTTGCTTGATTGAGCATAAGCTTCGATACTTTTCGTTGAGGCTTTTTTGCTCATATCGATGAAATCATTTTCATAATCATTCATCATTTTCTGAGTTGAAGAGATTAAATCTTCTAATCCTTTCTCTGTCATGTTTCTGTTTCTATATTTAGTTGGAATCGAGAAGGAAAATTTTTCAAGGATTTCATTGACAATATAAATTGGACATTTGCTTTCTGTGGCCAATATAAAAGCATCTCCCGGACGACAAGAGTATTCAAATTTTTCTTTTCCTTTCCTAAATCTTACTTTCGTTTCCAATGCTCCATTTTCTACGTTTCCTGAAATGTAAACCCCTTCTGTTTTCATATCCATATCCGAAATCAATGAATGAGTCAATTGATAGATTTCACGTCTGTCAAATTTTAAATTTCTCAAAGTCATCGCCAACGGCATAGCCTCACTTTTATCTACTCCAATCAACATTCCTCGGTTTTCAATGGATTGATGTAATAAAATGTGAAAGTGATTCTCGTACAAAACACTTGACATAACATCTTTGTGCAATAAGGGAGGAATAATGTCTGCAATCCGAACTCTTTTCATAAAACCTTTAGATATATGGACCTACAAAATAACATTTGATTTTATAAAAAGAAAAGAAACATTCCAACAACAAATTGGTTTGCCAGGACATTTGGAGATTAGGCATAAAAAAAGGTTGTCATTTATCTATCTGGTAAATGACAACCCGGAGAAAACTAAAAGGAGTCTGCGGATATTAACTCTTCCCAAATCTAACAAATAAATTCAAAAATAGATATGTAAATTTTCCATGTAAATTTGAAGTTCAAATTTCATATTTATTAGCCTTATTTCAATTAAGGATCAGTGAATTTGACACACAAATTTTCATAAAAACAAACTGAAGCTCCTGAAAACATTAGCCACAAACGGATAATTTGTGTTTTCTGTTTATGAATTGAGAATCAAAGAAAAATGGAGAAATTTAATGGACAACTTTTAATGAAATTAGACATTTAACTTAGAATGCATCCATTCATAAACGTAATTATATACATCTTTCTTCTGTATTTCATTGTGAATTTCGTGATACATGCCATCCCAAATTTTTAGACGGGCGTGTTTACCTGCATTAGAGACGAATATTTTGCTATGTTCACTTGAGGTAACTTGGTCATCTCCACCATGATTGACCAGCATTGGTATCTCTAATTTATTCGCATTGTCAATTGCCCACTTTCCAGCGGTGTGAACGCCAAAAAAGAAGGCGGTAGTAATTTTACCATGAACCATAGGGTCATCATCATAAGCCTTTACAATTTGGGGATCGTGCGAAAGGGTTGACGAATCAAGTTCACTGGTTTCTGTATAAGTAGGATAAATATTTTTGACCAATTTGGCCAAAGCCAATTTAATTTTTGGAGGTTGGAAAGCGAGCTCAAACCAAGGCCCAGTAATTACTGCAGCCAGAACATCTGGTTTTCTTCGTAAAACATAATTTGCTACGACATTTCCCCCCATACTATGCCCGTAAATAAAACGTGGTTTATCAGGATATTCAGCTTTGGCTTTGTCCAATAATTTGTCAACTTGATTCAACAACTTATCGTAAGATTTCACATGCCCACGAGCCCCTTCGGTTTTGCCATGGCCAGGTTGATCGTAAGTGATTACTGCCCAGTTTTTTTTCGTTAAAAATTCAGAGAAATCTTCGTATCTCCCGCTGTGCTCACCCATTCCATGAACCAAACAAATAACAGCATCAGGTTGGCCCTTAGGGTTCCATGATTGACAGTAAATATTGTTTCCATCACCGTCGTCCCACTTAAACTCTTTATGTAGCATTTAATTTTTTAATTGTCTTATAAAGCATCCTCTCATATTCTACGAATCCTCACTATTTTTATTTCTTATTAAGCTACGAAAAAAAAACTGTTTCACAATGCTTTTCTTGCACCGACTCCTGTATATTGAAGTTTAAAGCCATTTTTCTGATACAGTCTTCGAGCATTGTTTGCTTCTGCTACTGTTAATGAAATACTTTCCAATCCCTTTTCATCAAAATAGAATCGTTGCGCCTTTCTTAATAATTGACTACCAATTCCCTTTTTCCGATGTTCATGCTTTACTGCCAAAAAATGAACAAAGCCTTCTTCATTCGGTGTTTTCATTCCAAACAGATAAGCACAAAAATTTCCATACTCATCCAATTTTATCCAAATTTTGTGATCTGGTGAAATAAGGCCCAACATTTCATCAATAGAATAATAAGCATTGGGAAAAGCTGATCGATGCAATGCATTTAGATCTTTTAAATAAGACCGTTCAAATTCTACAATTCCATCTTCTGAAGTAACTTCTTGAGAAGCTACTTCAGCTTTCTCACATTGATATTGGTGTGTAAATTCTTTTTTTTCTGCAAATCCATGAGCCTTGAAAAAATCTCTTGCCTGCTGATTTTTTAGATTACTAAATGTTGTCAACTTTTTTGTGTCGGGAAAACATTTCAACAATTCATCAAACAAAGAATTAGCAAGCTGATTCCAATTGGGACTTAAAATAAAAGGACCCCATAACCAAATTTCATCAACTGGAAATGTAGAATCACCACCCAACAAACCAACCAATTTTTGATTTTCAAAAGCAAGGACAAATGCATACTCTTTGCGAGTTGCATAGTCTTTAAGTTCTTTCAGAACGTTCTGTTCCGATTGTTCACAGTGCAGAGAATGACACTCCTCTCTATTGTTTTGTTTGGCGATTAGTTCTGCCATTTCAGTAAAATCCGTAGGCAAGGCTATTCTAAATAACATTATAAATTTGCGTGTTTATAGCGATATTAAATAGTTGTGCAAAAATTTAAAACATCTGGATTCTTCTCAGGAACATGACTAATTCCAATATTTGTGCCCGACCACAATCAAGTATGACGGAGTTCTTTCTTCTCTTACCACTTTATTGTTAAAGCAACCAGGAACCTAATAAGGAACCTTAACCAGGTATTTTTTGCCTGATCTTCTTTTAGTCAATTTTGTCGTTCTCAACCAAGGATTTAAAAGTTTGAAAGTCTTGTATGAAATACCCAATGATTTTGCATAAGCTGGAATGTCCTTGATTTCTGTTACTTCAATGTTCTTAGTATCTATAGGATGATACTTTTCACTACTGTCCAAAAAGAAACCATATTTTTCTTGATTGTTGTAAATCTCTTTCATTGCAAGAATTCTGAAAACATATCTTGCCGTTTCAGTTGTCAGATAAAGATCGTAATAGTTATCTGCTAGTTGCTTTGTTAAAGACCCTTTAATTCTTCCATGCCCAGCATTGTAAGCAGCAGCGGCCAATGTCCAGTTATTTAAACTATTGTATTCATTTTTCAAATACTTGGCTGCAGCTTCTGTTGACTTTTCCCAGTTGTACCTTTCATCAACTTCATTGTAATTGGAACTATTGGCAACTTCTAAACCAAACTGTTTTGCTGCTGCGGTCATAAATTGCCATGGACCTTTGGCTCCAGCACCTGACATTGAGTTATTGGTCAAACCACTCTCTACCAATGATACAAACTTCATGTCATCGTGAACACCCTGTTCAGCAAGAATTCGTTCAATCATAGGAAAATATCTATTTGCCAATTTCAGAATTCTAATTGTATTTGAATGCCAGTAGGTGTTTGACAAAATCTCCTTGTCCAATCTTTCACGAACATCCCAATCATGTAGCGGCACTTCTTCTCCCGCCAATTCAAGATAATCAGGAAGTGGAATTGGATTGATGTATTGCTCTGGACCAGCTTTAGGCTTTGCAGCTTCTGGTGCAGCTTCAGAGCTAGAAGGCTCCTCTTTCGAGGCGGACTCTTCCCCACTTCCCATCAAGCCTATTCCCATTATTACAATCAAAGCCGTGGTAAGTGATACTATTATCGATTTCATTTATTGCTGTTTTAGTATTGTTGTTTAAATGTTGTTTGTTGTTACTTATCTTTTCGCTTAAAAATTGGAACGGTAGAGCAGGCCTCTCCATACATTAAGCTCTTAACTTGTGGTTTTAGCAGTCGACAAATTTCAGAATACGCTGCCGCTCCAACCTTGGGATCACCACAACCTTTTATTATTACTCGTTTGTCCTTGAATTCCTCCACATCAATTTTGTTGAGGTTTCTACTTAACAAAATGGCGTGGGCTTGTTCCTTGGTTCCACTACAAATGAAACTTGCATGTGCTTCGGCCAAACTAACAATGAGCATATAAGCCCAATGAGGTATAATCGCATCTGAAGAACAGTGAATGGTCAAGTTCTTGTTTTGATACTGTTTCCAGTCATGGTCTTTCATTGCTTGCCTAAAATCCTTTTCTTTTAATAAGAGTTCTTTAAACAGAAATGGTTTGATATCAAATTCACATATTTCGGCGGTGGGCAAATACTTACTCAAGTCAAGGGTTATCAAACCACTTTGGCTTACTCTATTTACTATTGGTTGAAAGTCAGACATATCGGGTGCAAATTTACGAATTAAATAACAAGTATTGTTTTATTCTTTTCTTGAAATCTTACACTTCCTGCAGCACAGGAATAAAGACCCATTTCAGAAACAATAAAACTGTTCAATATCAGAATTCCAATATTGGTCAGAATAGTTTCACAATCATCTTTAATCAAGAAGTTTTAATGTTTTTTGACAGGCTTTTGTCGTAGATAGCTCTAGTTAGAAGCTTTCTGTATGCTTTCTTTCTAAGAAAAGCACCTGAATATAAGTAATGGAGTATTTTCTAGAGGGCAAAAGCTTCTTTTGCCAACTTATGCATTGAATTGATTTTATCCAACGCTGTATTTTTTTTTACATTTTACTACAAAAAAAAATGCCAAAGAAGTTGTGAACAACTTCTTTGGCATTTAAACCAAATTCTTAGGACCAACTAAGAAACCACAAGGCCTCTTTTTTGGCTGTATTTCAGTATAAAATCTATACTGGCATCGCTGGGATTACATTTCAAGAGGTCAAGCTCTTTTTTCATCTCAGAAATTGTGTCGAAACTTCTTTTAGTTTCTTCATTATTTTCGATGTCTTCTATGATTGGAAGAGAATTTAATGGACTAACTTCTTTATATGCTAGTCTTAAAAGGTCATTTGTAAAATCTAAATTCATAGGCAGTTTTAATTCTTAATTAATAATATCAACCTTAAAACGGCCACTTTTAAAATTTTATTTTTCAAATCCAATAAAATTTCAATTTTAACATATAAAAAAACGGACGCCTTTTGTAAAAGGCGTCCGTTTTTTTGTCAGTACATGCAATTTCACGCACTATAGTTGAATATTTTCTAATTTAAAAGACTACACTTTTTTCTGCAATCATTTTACGAAGATTGATCAAAGCATAACGCATACGTCCTAAAGCTGTATTAATGCTAACATTGGTCATCTGTGAAATTTCCTTGAAACTCATGTCAGCATAGTGACGAAGAATCACAACTTCTCTTTGTTCTTCAGGAAGTTGGTCTACTAAATCACGAACTTTGGTGCGAGCCTGGTCTTTTATCATTTTATCCTCACCATTGTCTGCATGGTATTCCAAAATGCTAAAAATATCGTACTCATCAGATGTAGCAACTAAAGGAGTTCTTCTTTTTTTACGGTAATTATCGATACAAAGATTACGAGCAATTCTCATCGCCCAAGGCAAAAACTTCCCATCTTCATAGTATTTACCACGTTTCAAAGACTCAATGATCTTAACAAAAGTATCTTGGAAAATATCTTCTGCTTGATCTTCGTTCTTAACAAATAAGTAAATGGAAGTGTAAATATTGCTTTTATAACGTCTGAGAAGCTCAGCCAAAGCAAATTCATTACCAGCGACATAGCTCTTTACGAGCTCTTTGTCATTCAAGACTTGCATACGCATAATTCTATTATTTTATCTATAAATTATTTAAGCGTAACAGTCTGAACCGATAATATTGAATTTAAAATTGTTTGCCAAGATTGGCAGGGAACAATTGCTTGTTTCCCTATGTTGTGTAAAATTAAAATAAATTTCCGTTAAATGCAATAGTTAAAGGCTATTAAGATAATTTTAACGAATGTTCACTTAGTTTTTACGCACGGTATGGTACAATGTTTCTTGATTTTTTATAAAAAATGTCAAAAGCAAAGATGTTTTGCTGTTTTTTTAGGATTTTTCACAGCTATTTTTTTTCCTCAAACACTTTTTATTCTCTATAGCGGATTTAAACATGCAAGCTCTATATTTGTTGAAATTCTTAGAATACCTGTTTAACAGCTAAAATCTTTGCCTTGAAGTCCAATGAAGTTGAATCTCTTGATCCCAGACAATACATAATTATCAAAGGTGCCAGAACGCATAATCTCAAAAATATTGACATTGCCTTGCCGAGAAACCAGCTCATTGTCATAACTGGCGTGTCTGGTTCTGGCAAATCGTCCTTGACAATTGATACGCTTTATGCAGAAGGTCAGCGACGCTATGTTGAAAGTTTGTCCTCTTATGCAAGACAGTTTCTTAGCAGAATGCAAAAGCCTGATGTGGATTATATCAAAGGTATTTGTCCAGCCATTGCCATCGAACAAAAAGTATCGACAAGAAATAGCCGTTCAACCGTTGGTACCTTAACTGAAATTTATGATTATTTGCGTTTGCTGTTTGCAAGAATAGGCAAAACCATTTCTCCTATTAGTGGCAAAGAAGTTAAAAGACATCGGGTCACCGATGTGGTAGATTTCGTTTTTGCGCAAGAGCTTGGGTCTAAAATTCAGATTCTGGTTCCTTTTGTGATTGAAACGAAAAGTAAAATTCAAGGCCAACTAGATTTACTTTTACAAAAAGGCTATTCCAGACTACTCGTCGATAAAGAATTGTTTTTCATTGAAGATTTAAAACCTTCACAATTAGGAAAAAGTAAAAAGGTATTCCTTCTAATTGACAGACTTGTTGTTAAAGAAGATGAATCCTTGAAAAACAGAACAGCCGATTCTGTTCAAACGGCCTTTATTGAAAGTGGCGGAGATTGCATTTTATTTTTAATGGACAATAATAAGTTTGTTAACTTCTCCAATCGCTTTGAATTGGATGGAATGAAATTTGAAGAACCCAATCCTGCCTTTTTTAATTTTAACAATCCATATGGAGCTTGCAAAAAATGTGAAGGCTTTGGTTCAGTTATCGGAATAGATCCGCGACTTGTAATTCCTGACGAAAACCTTTCTGTTTTCAACAATGGGATTGCGGCTTGGAAAGGAGAAAAAATGAGCAAGTGGAAAGATCAGTTGGTAAATGTCGCTTCCCAATTTGATTTCCCAATACATCGACCGATTTGCGAATTGACTGAAAAAGAACGTGCACTACTTTGGACTGGAAACAAATACTTTGATGGCATTGACAGTTTTTTTGAAATGGTAGAGTCCAATTCCTATAAAATTCAATACAGGGTAATGCTTTCCAGATACAGAGGTAAAACCACATGCCCTGAATGCAAAACCACCAGGTTGAGGATGGATGCCAACTATGTCAAGATAAAAGGGCATTCTATCTTGGACATCATACTAAGTCCTATAGATGAAAACCAAGCTTTTTTCAAAAAGCTAAAATTGTCCAAACACGATCAAACAATTGCAAAAAGGTTGTTGGTTGAAATTAATAACAGACTCCAATTCATGTTGGATGTTGGTCTAGGCTATTTGAACTTAAATCGGTTATCAAGTACTTTATCTGGTGGTGAAACCCAAAGGATAAATTTAACCAGAACCCTGGGAAGCAATTTAACAAGTTCTATGTACATACTTGACGAGCCTAGCATAGGTTTGCATCCTAGAGACACTCAGAGACTGATCAAGGTTTTAAACATACTTAAAGAGCTAGGAAACACAGTTGTTGTTGTGGAACATGAAGAAGAAATCATTCGTGCGGCTGATCATTTGGTTGACATTGGGCCCTTGGCAGGAAGGCTGGGTGGTGAAGTCATTTTTAGTGGTCCTGCCAAAAAGATTTTAAAAGACAAAAACAGTTTGACTGGAAAATTCTTAAGTGGGAAGAAAACAATCCCGCTTCCAGAACACAGGAGGAAAGGCATTAATTACATTGAAATAACTGGAGCGAAAAAACACAACCTTAAAAACATTGATGTAAAATTTCCATTGAATTCAATTACAGTTGTCAGTGGTGTGAGTGGTTCTGGAAAAACTACTTTGATCAAAAACATTCTTTACCCAGCTCTTCAGCGCAAAATAAACGGTAAAGACATGAATGATGCAAGCTTCTCAGAAATCAAAGGAGACTATTCTGCCGTTGCTCAGGTTGAAATGATTGATCAAAACCCATTGGGCCGTTCTTCAAGGTCAAATCCTGTCACTTACGTTAAAGCTTATGATGGAATAAGAAGCATGTTTGCGGAGCATAAACTTTCAAAAGCAAGAGGATACAAACCAGGATACTTTTCTTTCAATATTGAGGGAGGTAGATGTGAAACTTGCAAGGGAGATGGAGAAGTTGTTGTTGAAATGCAGTTCCTTGCTGATGTCCGTCTTATTTGCGAATCTTGTAATGGTAAGAGATTCAAACCTGAAATTATGGACATCAAATTTCAAAACAAAACCATTACAGATGTTCTTGATTTGACGGTTGAAGAATCTCTTGATTATTTCAAAGATCGCAAAGATGTTTTGAAGCCGCTGATGGCCTTGAATGAAGTGGGCCTTGGCTATGTGAAATTGGGACAATCCTCCAGCACCTTAAGTGGTGGTGAAGCACAGCGGGTAAAATTGGCTTCTTTTTTAACCAAAGGGAAATCCAGTGGTAAAGTCTTTTTCATTTTTGACGAACCGACAACGGGACTTCATTTTAATGACATTGAAACATTGTTAAAAGCGTTCAACGCTTTAGTTGACAAAGGACACACAGTTGTAATCATAGAACACAATATTGATGTCATAAAATGTGCGGATTGGTTAATTGATTTGGGACCTGACGGAGGGATTGGTGGAGGCAACCTCTTATATCAAGGACCGCCTGCAGGACTCTGCAAAGTTAAAAAATCTCATACTGCTGAATTTTTAAAAGGTAAATTGTAAATACGGACATTGGGTTTCGCATCGTACCAAGCGTCGGTCGCATATTAAAGCAATCAATTCAATCTTCATTTCACAATAATACCTTTCGCTACTTTTAAAAAGCAAAGGATAAATCCTTTAAAAAGGTTAAGAAACAATATTTTTTTGTCTCCCTTTAACTTCTGAATAGTCTTAGGATCAGATAATAGTGAAACTCAAGTAAAATCTGTAATTTCATTTTGTTGAATTTTCCGTTTATCGATTGCTTTCCTTTGGTATTTATTTTGTCATAAAGCCATTTGGAACGTTATAAACTTCTTATTTTACCATTGTGAAAGCAAATCATTGAATTTTTTTCAATTACTCTTCGTATATAATATAGAATGGCAAAGAAAAATACCTTTTTTACGGATGCTGAAGAAGCACGAATTATTGAAGCAATCAAGGATGCAGAAAGAGAAACGTCTGGCGAAATCAAAGTTCATATAGAAGATCACTGTTTTATAGACTTATTGGATAGAACAGCTGAAGTTTTTGCTAAGCTTGAAATGCATAAAACAGAACTGCGAAATGGTGCATTGATTTACATTGCACTTAAGGATCATATATTTGCTATTATTGGAGACAATGGCATAAACGCCGTGATACCAGAAGGTTTTTGGGACAAGGCCAAAGACAAAATGGAGGAACATTTCAAAAAGGAAGCGCTTGTTGATGGTATTGTTGACGGTATTGGGATAATGGGCCAAAGCTTAAAAAAGCATTTTCCATACGACAGTGGTGACCAGAATGAATTATCGGACGAGATCTCCTTTGGTTAATTTCAAAATTAGACATTTAAGTAATGAAGCATATAATAGTATTTTTATTCGCAATATTTATAGGCATTTCAGTTTTCGCGCAAGGAGTGCCGGATCGACCAAATCCTCCAAAACTGGTAAATGATTTTGCAAATGTATTTTCTGCAAGAGAAGTTGCTGAGATGGAAAGAAAACTCATTGATTACAACAAAAAGACTTCTACACAAATTGTTGTTGTAAGTATTGAATCACTAAATGGCGCATCTATAGAGGAATATGCTGAAGACATTGGGGAAAAATGGGGAGTTGGTCAAAAAGGAAAAGACAATGGAATGATCATTCTTACTTCGATGAAAGATCGGAAAGTAACGATTAGGACGGGTTATGGTTTAGAAGGAACCATTCCTGATGTTATTGCCAATAGAATTGTCAATGAAGATATTGTTCCTCAGTTCAAAAGGGGAAAGTTTTATGATGGAATTAATGCGGCTGTAGATAAAGTAAAGGGATATTTACTTGGCGAGTTCAAGAATGACAATCCTCAAACAGCAGAAGAGCCACTTGGCATTCCTAGCCCTTTATTGATGATTCTTGCATTCTTTATTGCAATCGTTGTTATTTCAATATTGTTTGGAGGAAAAAACAATCGTCCTCCGACGACATATACTGGAGATGGAAAACACAACAGAGTTCCACCAAGAAGGAGAGGTAGAAATGTTATTATCATTCCAGGCGGTGGTGGATTTGGATGGAGAGATTTCTCAAGAGGAAGTGGAGGATTTGGAGGCCGCAGAAGCGGCGGCGGCGGATTCAGCGGCGGTGGTGGCGGCGGCGGATTTGGTGGCTTCGGCGGAGGAAGCTTTGGTGGCGGTGGCGCTACAGGAAGTTGGTAAAAAAAATAATCAAAAAATATAAAAAGCCAGACTTGCATTTTGCAAGTCTGGCTTTTTTTGTCCTATCATTTCAACAGATTCATAAGCCTTCAACAGTTTGTCTGAAATTTCAGACAAAGACCAGGAATTATGATTTTACGCATTATTATATATGTAATTATCACTAAATCAATTATTTAAAACATTTATTTTTCATAGCAATTCGCAATTTTATTTTTTGGCACGCTCTTTGCGTTAAGAGTTAATGCCAAGTAATTCAATTATTTATAGAATAAACTGTGAAGTTATGAGAACTCTTTTAATCCTTAAGATTGCCATCTTTTTGATGTGCGCAAACATTCAAACACTATCTGCCAGTTCAGGTTTAAATTTCAAAAATGCCTCATGGGATGAAGTCCTGGAAGAGGCACGCGAAAAGAATCTTCCGATATTCGTAAAGACTTATGCATCCTATTGCATGCCTTGCAGAATGATGGATTCTGAAGTTTTTCCGAAGCCAGAAGTTGCCCAATATTTCAATGAAAATTTTGTTAATTTCAAAGTTGATATGCAGAGTAAAATCGGAAGTATATTCAATTTGGTTTACTCTGTAGAAGGTATTCCAGACCTTCTATTTATCAATCCTGCCGGTGGTGATATTATAACAAGATCCAATGGTGGAAAATCATATCGTGAGGTATTATCCCTAGGAGCTGAAGCCCTAGAAAAGTACAACAATGAAATGTTGTTAGCCTCCTCTAGAAATGAGCCGTCTCTTGTTTTGGATAAGTTAAATGCCAAAATTCATTTTGATTCAAAGTTTTTGAAAAATGAAGAAATCAAGTTAACCGAAAATGCGATTACCAATTCCAGTTCTTATCTTGAAGAGGTTTTTAATGGCGCTAGCAATTTCAACTCTAATAAAGTGGACATCCTTTTAGACAACAAAGAATCATTCATTAAAGCTTTTGGAGAAGACAAAATCAACAGTCAATTGATGCAAGCTTCAAGTTTTGCCATAGAAGAGGCAATTTTAAGTGCAAATGATCAGTTATTTGAAAAAACTATAAATATTGTTTCCGACTTAGACAACATTAACAAAGCGAGTGAAATATTAAATTTGGAATTAAAATACCATCAGGGCACCAATAACTGGGGCTTATACTCAAAATCTGTTAAGAATTACATAAATCGAACTTTTGAGCCTAATGCGACGTTGATAATAACAGCAGGTGAAACGATTGTTGAAAACACGAGTGATAGAAAAAACCTTAAAATGGCTGAGAAATGGGCTAAGAAACTGAGCAAACAATACATGACTTATGATTATTACTACAATTATGCAATAATCTTAATTAAACAAGAAAAGTATGTTAAAGCTGAGAAAATTGCTCAAAAAGCCTTTCAAAGAGCCCAATTTGAAAGAATTGACGTAAAAGAGTGTCAAGTTCTTTTAAAACAAATAGCTTATCTAAAATAGAAAAGATAAGTAATAAAGCGAGTAGTTGTTTTCCCAAATGTCCTCTGAGCACATGTGCCAGAGGGCATTTTTCATTTATACCAACCTTCTTCTAAAATTCTCTGCTCTACCCTCTCCAAGGTCAAATACTTAATTGATCCCCCTTCTTTTATCCGTTGCCTTATAGCTGTAGAAGAAATCTCTATAATGGGCGCTTTCACCCTTTTAATACTGCTTACTTCTTTTAAATTATCCGTTTCATAACCTAGCCGTGGATAGACATACACATCATGTTCACTAATTAACTCTTCATAATTCTTCCACTTGTGCAAACCCTGCAGATTGTCCTCTCCCATTATCACAGAAAAGGCCCTTTTAAGCCCTTTTTTCTTTAAATGGGCCAATGTATCGATTGTATAGGAAGGAATGGGCAAATCGAACTCTATATCGCTCCCAAAGACCCTTGAATTACTTCTGGTTGCCATTTCAATCAACTCCAACCTTTTCCTGTGGTCCAAAAGCCCTTTTTTTTCCTTAAAAGGATTCAATGGAGAAACCACCATCCAAACTTCATCTATTTCTGTACTATCCAGAATGCTCTCTGCAATTATTAGATGACCAACATGAACCGGATTAAAAGATCCAAAATACAAAGCAGTTTTAATCATAAGCCAAAAGTAATAATGTTTAAGTGGAACATTCAAACTACTCCCACTTTTCATTTACCGCATAAAACTTTTCCAACAAAACTTTTCGAATGAAGAAATACAAAAACGGAGGTT
>CALBCY010000128.1 GCA_937927195.1 uncultured Chitinophagales bacterium | reverse complement strand
GTAACGAATATAAAAAGGATAGTGGTGAACAAAAATGTCCCCAAAAATTTCTTTATTATATACCAATCCAGTTTTTTCATATTTGTGGAAAAGCTTTTGGCCCTTAGCTGTTGGCCTTTGGCATTTGCTTATAATTAAATAGTCCTTATACTCTATACTTAACAATTTGTACCCTAGAGAACATTCTTTCTTGCCTTCGCCTAATCCAAAGGCCATAGGCTAATGGCCAAAGGCCAAAGGCCTACCCCATTCATAGCCTCGTCTGTACCTTTTTGACCATTTCATTTTTCCAATTGGCAAAAGTACCGTCCTCAATTCTGCGTCTGGCCTCTTTTGTAATCCAAAGGTAAAAAGCAAGGTTATGAATACTAGCGATCTGTGAACCTAAAAGTTCTTTCGATGTGATCAAATGACGCAAATAGGCTTTTGAATGGATCCTACTTGTTTCCGCTGTAGAATTAACATCAATTGGGCTGTGATCATTTTTCCATTTGGCATTTCTCATGTTGATAAAACCTTCCGAAGTAAACAACATACCGTTTCTGGCATTTCTAGTCGGCATTACACAATCAAACATATCAATTCCCAAGGCTATGCATTCCAAAATATTTGCAGGAGTTCCAACACCCATTAAATACCTTGCCTTGTCTTTTGGTAAAATTTGAGTTACCACATCCGTCATAGCATACATTTCTTCTGCTGGCTCCCCCACTGACAATCCACCAATGGCATTTCCGATTTTCCCAAATTTGGAAATCTCTGTGGCTGAACGTTTTCTCAAGTCCGCGTAGGTACTTCCTTGTACAATTGGAAACAGTGTTTGCTCATAATCATAGATGGGTTCGGTTTGCTCAAAATGATCTGAACAGCGCTTTAACCATCTGTGCGTCATATGCATAGACTTTCTTGCATATTCAATGTCGCATGGATAAGGCGTACATTCGTCAAAGGCCATTATAATATCAGCTCCTATGGTTCTTTGAATATCCATAACCCCTTCAGGGCTGAAAAATATTTTAGAACCATCTATGTGAGATTGAAATTTCACTCCAGCTTCCTTTATCTTACGCATATCTGCCAGAGAATAAACTTGATATCCTCCACTATCCGTCAATATTGGACCATCCCAATTATTAAATTTATGCAATCCCCCTGCTCCATTCAAAACGTCCAATCCTGGTCTCAAGTACAAATGGTAAGTGTTTCCAAGTATTATTTCAGCTTCAATAACTTCTTTTAACTCCTTTTGATGAACGCCTTTCACTGTTGCCGCTGTTCCCACTGGCATAAAAATTGGCGTTTTCACAATTCCGTGATCGGTGTGTAATTCTCCAATTCTTGCTCCAGAATAATCATCTGTTTTTTTCAATTCAAAATGCATGCGCGAAAATACACAGCTTTTAATGGATTTCCTTAGTAACGATGAAAAAATAACTCCTTCATTTTAAGTAGCACATCGAGCCCTATTCATTATTCTTATATCTAATTCTACAATGTCAAAATAGGATTAAAAATTCACCTTGTTTCTACAAGGTTTATTGGATAAATAATGAGTTTTTATGCTTTATGAATTCAATAATGTAGAAATTAAATTAAATAAACTAATTGATAACCAATTAATTCAGACTTTACAAACACCATTTATTTCACAGAAACAACAATACTTTACTGTTATTCAACAGCTTAAAACAAAGAATTTAGTGTATACTTTATTTTCAGAAGCCAAAGACTTGTAAAGTTAGACATTTCATTATTTGGCAAAATTCAATAAATAATCTATTTACATTATACTTGTTAGTTTCTACTACTATAAAGTATATCTTTACACAACCGTGACATGGATATTTTACTTATTTGCTTTTTGCGCCATATTCCAGACTTTGTATTATGGAATCTTTTTCGGTCGATTTGCTTTCTCAAAAGCAACAAGTCCAGAAAACAATTTGAAAATCAATGATTTGCCTCCTGTTTCTGTCATTATCTGTGCCAGGAACGAAGCTGAAAATTTAAAGGAGAACCTATCTTTCATAGCTCAACAAAACTATCCCAACAAGTTCGAGATTATAGTAGTCAACGATCGATCTACAGATGAAAGTAATTTAATAATTGAATCCTTTTCAAAGAAATATCCGTATATAAAACAGATTGCAATCGAGGATATTAAAGAAGGAAAACAAGCAGGGAAAAAATACGCCCTTTCAAAAGGTATTTCACATTCAAAATTCAAACATCTTATTTTCACAGATGCAGATTGCAGACCAACCAGTTTCTTGTGGTTGGAGAGAATAGCCAGAAATTTTACGAACGCTACCGAAATTGTTTTGGGATATGGTCCCTATAGAACCTTTCCAGGTTTTTTGAACAAGTGTATACAGTATGAGACACTTATGACTGCAGCTCAATATTTTTCCCATTTCTGGTGGAAAATTCCATATATGGGAATAGGAAGGAACCTTGCATACACTAAGGACCTTGTTGACAATAGTTTAGGAATAAAAAAATATGAAAATATTTTATCAGGTGACGATGACCTGTTTATCATGCAAGTTGCCAACGGTAAAAACACTAAAATTGAGATAAGTGTTGACAGCTTTTGCTACTCGAATCCACCTATAAAATGGGCAGATTGGTTCAATCAAAAAAGTCGCCATTTGTCGACTGGAAAATACTACAAAACACTCCATAAAGTAACCCTGGGAGGCTTCGCTGCCACACAGGTTTTCTTCTATATTTTACTTCCATTTACCCTACAGCCTAATCTTGGATTGGAATTTGTTATTTATTTGGCAACTGTGAAATTCTTGGTACAGGGATTTATTTTATTCAGAATTGGACGAATGCTGGATTGTTCCCTAAATACCTTACAGTTGTTGTTATTTGATTTTGTTTTTGTCCTTTACTACTCAATTTTTGGACTAATTTCTCGAACTAACAAATTTATTAAATGGAAGTAAAACAGCTACGTATTAGAGGCTGCGTCAAAGACGCAAGGTCAGGCCAACCCCTTAAAGGGGTCAAAGTGACCGCAGGTGGAGCACTTAAGGGGAAAGAAACTACAACAGATGGTAGTTTCACTATGAAAATCCTTCTTAAAAAAGAAGAATCTCAAGTAAAATTCTCTTTCCCAGGCTACAAGCCGATTAACAAAATGGTTTCAGACATTTCCGATACAAAGGATATGACCATTTCAATGTTTCAAAAGCGTGATTTCGCCGAAATGGATGATCACAGCTTAATAAGAAAAGCTTTGGATGGCAGTCAGCAAGCGTTTGCGATACTGATGAAACGATACAGAGATTCAGTTTATTATGTTGTCCTCAAGATGGTCAACAATCAGGAGGATGCAGATGACCTTACAATTGAGGCATTTGGAAAAGCATTCAACAAATTGCACAAATTTAGCCCGGATTACGCTTTTAGTACTTGGTTATTCCGTATTGCAATAAACAACTCAATCGACTTCATTAGAAAGAAGCGTTTGGAAACCTTGTCAATTGACAATCCAATCAACAATTCAGAAGGTGGTACTTTAACACCTTTGATTCCATCAAATGATCTTGATCCTGAGGAGCGTTTCATTAGAAACCAAAGGAAAAAAATCATGCGTGATGTCACTGAAAAGTTAAGTCCTAAGTACAGAAGATTGATCGAGTTGAGATTCTTCGAGGAGTTATCTTATTTAGAGATTGCCGATGAAATGAGTTTGCCAATTGGTACTGTAAAAGCTCAATTATTTAGAGCAAAGCAACTTTTGAACAACATTCTTAAGAATACAACTTGCTTATAAGATTACACTGTTGCTATTGATTAGCATTTATGATTAGCGCATAAATAATATCAAAAAAGCCTCAATCGATTTCGATTGGGGCTTTTTTAATTAGTTAAATAATGAGTTAAATTTAATTTAATGCTCATTTTCTTTGCTAAAAACAAAATTTTTGGCAATAGTCACTTGGTGACTATTACGAAAAAATGTTGACTTATTGAAACCAAAGCCATAAATTTATTACATTCCAATACTAGAACCTGATTTTATTGATTCTTGCCTGTACTTGTTTTCAAAAAAGACCATTGTAAATATCCGTTTTTCTAGTCTTTTTAAAATTCCCGATTCTTACTGATTTAAATATCTCGACAAGTACCTAGATGCATCTTTAGATGGCGACTTTTAGAAAGTAGACTTATCATTTCCCAGTAAGCTTTCAAAACTTGTCCCATATTGGGAAATGATGTTTGGCCAGTTGTATTTTTCGGTAAAATGGTTGACCTCTTGTTTTCTAATAACCCCAACATTCATAATCAAACGCTGCAATCGATTGACCAGGTCTCTTTGGTTTTCATAAAAATAGACTTGATGAAATTTCTCAGGAATGTGTTCAGGATAAGCCAGTCTCTTGGGAAGCAATGGAACCACATCCATCGCCATCGCCTGAATCAAACTTACACCAAAAAAGTCATGGGAAGAGGTGATTGGAACAATGTCAGAATGATGCAACCAATAGGCATATTCTTTCAAACTTTCAGCAAAACCAAAGTGAATAATTTCATCAGAAAAATAGGCCTTAGCCTCTTCGAATTCAGTTGGGATTTTCTTGTAGTTTTTACCTAAAATGACCAACTTAAATTCAATTCCTCGGTTCTTCAATTGCTTTAGCGCATCAAAAAAGTCCTTGGGATTTTTATCGTATTCCCATCGATGGTTCCAAAGAATGACCGCTCGATTATAAACCTCTGTTTTTTCTGGTTTAAGTTGCTTTATTTTATCCAAATCTACTCCCAATGGCAATACGGAAGACTTGGCCTTTATTTGGTCTATAGTGAAATGATTTTTATGATCGGGGAATATGTTAAGAAAAGATGGAAGAGTGCTTAAAAAGGCCTCCTTGTGAAAATTGGAGTTAAAATAGACAGCGTCGGCACATAGAGCGGATGAATAATTGATGAAACCATAATGATTGTCCCTTTTCAAGCTAGGATCTTCGTCATTGGGAGACCAAGGATAGTTAATCTGATTTTCGTGAAAGTATAGGGCAGTCGGAATTCCATTTAATCGACCTCTGCAAAGACTTATAAAAAGTCCCAAATCAAGCATATCAGTTGCTAAGACCAAATCAGGCTTAAAATCACTTTCCATGAAGTCCTTTGCAAGGCTTATGGCTCCGCCATGCATCCTCCACTTCCAAAAATTTCCAGAAAGGCTTAAAAGTTTTATTTCATGAGCACTAAACTTGATTAATTCTTCAGCCCAATCTTTGTGAGATCCAGCAAAATAAGGTTCAACTAATAAAATTTTCATGTGCAAAGTTAATCAGGAAGGATGGACTTTTTTTTGACAGTTCGATAAATTCAGTTCGAATGGTTCGACTATTTTATGGTCAGACGGTCTGTTGGTTTGACAGTTCGGTGTTGCGTGTTGATGTTGAATGGATTTAGAACAAGGAAGAAAATTATTACTAGAGTTCGATCTATTCATTTTCTCATTTTTCTGTTTTCTAGATAGAAAATAAACTTCCTTTCTTCCGCATAATTGAAAACTTTTCATGGTTGAAACGATAAAGCTTTGCTGGACGGTAGAGGTTGTATTTCTGAACTTCTTTTGTATCTTCAATATAATCCATGTAAGCGAGTTTTCTTCTAAAATTTCGCTTGTCGAATTGAGTGTTTAAAACTACTTCATACAAAGTTTGCAATTGTGGCAAAGTAAATTTGCTGTTCAACAATTCAAAGGCAAGCGGTTTTATTCTTAAATCGTTTTGTAAACGTTGGTATGCTGTATCTGTTATGTGATCATGATCAAAGACTAAATTTGGTTTTTCATGGATCGGATACCATTCAGGAGAAATGGCAAATGAGCTATTTGTTAAGTTAACATCCTTTAGATTGACCAAACACAAATAGGCTATTGAAACAACCCTCCCACTTGGATGACGATTGGTGTCTGTAAATGCGCGTACTTGCTCAGAATAAAAATAATCAATGCCTGTAACACTCTTCACTATGTTCTCAACTGCATTGTCAAGACTTTCGTTAGGATACACCAATCCTCCGGGAAGGGCTAGTAAGCCCTTGTAAGGATCAAACTCTCTATGTATCAGTAAAATTTTAAGATTTTCATCTGCCTTATCGTAGGCAAAAACCGCGCAATTTACTGATATGGCGGAGTTGAAATATTCAACTGGTTCTGGCATTTGTTGATTAAATAATAAAGTTCAAAATATGGATTAAATTTGTAAAAACAAAAAAAGCCCTCGCCAAAGGCGAGAGCTTTTAAGATATCTATTGTTTTTTACCAAAAAGGTTAATCGTTATTGACCAGTATTTTGTGATCTTTCGGATGGTGCTGACCTTGAAGGTTTCATTTTTTTGTTTTTAGCCTTTTGCCCACGAACAATATCTTTTTTCATTGATGAGCTCAATTTTTGGAATTTTGAAACCTGTTCAGGATTCAAAACTTTAATGATTGACTTTTCTCTAAAGTTGTGAATTTTGATAATCTCTTCGATATCACCACCACCAACTTCATCAACTCTGTTAATTCTTTTTTCAGCCATTAAGTTGATGTCATAAACTTCTTTTTCCTGCTCTGCATTTAGACTTAATTCATCTTTGATTCTTTTTGTCAATGCAGTTGCATTCTTCGCAGCAGGTCCATCCTGACTTCTGTCCAACTTCTTGTTTGCTTCTTCAAATTTTTGAATTTGAGGTCCTCTAAGAATAGATTTGATTTCAGTTCTTCTTTCAGATTTAATCTGCTCTACTGCATCAACATCTGGTCTTGTTCCTTTTGGAGTTTCTTTTACCAAAGCATCAATTCTTTTTTGAGAAGAAACTATTATATCAGTTGCCTTGGTTCTTTGAGTCATATCCAATGAAACAATCTCGTCTAATCTCTCTATTTGCCTTTCTACTTTTTTCTCAACTGGTCCACCCTTATCAGTGGTCATTATTTGATTGTACTTGGCAATTTGATCTTCATTCAATATTGCACGAATGGCAGTATCTCTTTCTGATTTGGCCTGCTTAATCATCATTTTTTTCATTTCCTCATTGGCTCTTCTTAATTTGATGGTCTCAATTTTCTGATTGGTAGACAAAAGAATATTGTAAACTTTCTGTTGTTGTTGGCCATCTAATCTTAAAGCTGTTTTCAACTTATTGAGTTGTGTAGCGGCTAATTCTTTAGCATCGTTAGGCTTGGCAGCTGGTTTAGCTTCTGGCTTATTCACAGGGCTTTCAGTTTTTGTTAATCTTTTTTGAGGTTTAACAGCTGTTTTAGCATTTTGAGCATTAATTTGGCCGAATAAAAAGCCAAAAGACAATAATGCGATAATCAATTTTTTCATTTTACCTTTATTTGGTTATTTGTGATTTTTATGATCTTAAATTTCTATTGAGGTTTAAATCGTTTTTTTGTTTTTAATTCCAAATTATATTGTAAATCACTACAAATATAAAAATTACCTTTAAAAAATTATCCTTATGGTTCATACAATAGACCTTGAATTTCAGTCTACAAGCTCAGCAATAGCGGCATTTCTCGTTGAAACATCTCAAGGACCTGTATTGGTTGAAACAGGACCTCATTCCTGTTTTTCAGTACTAGAGACAAAAATAAACGAAATAGGTTACAAAACCTCAGATATAAAGCATGTCTTTCTGACACATATCCATTTTGATCATGCTGGCGCTGCATGGGCTTTCGCTGAACAAGGAGCAGCCATTCACTTGCATCCAAGGGGCAAAAAGCACATGGTGGACCCTTCCAAACTGTATGAATCCGCCAAAAGAATTTACATGGACATGATGGATGTTTTGTGGGGCAAACTAAATCCTATTCCCGAAAACCAAGTAATAGAACATTTGGACAGTCAATATATTGTAGTGGGTGACACTAAATTTACTGCTTGGCACACACCAGGGCATGCGGTTCATCACATTGCTTGGCAACTCAATGATGACATTCTTTTTGCCGGCGACGTAGCAGGTGTAAAAATAAAAGATGGAATGACCGTGGCACCTTGCCCTCCACCAGATATAAATGTAGAGGATTGGTTAAAGTCAATTGAATTGATGCGTGGACTTCCGTTAAAGGAAATGTATTTAACCCACTTTGGAAAAGTTGACGATATCTCAAAGCATTTAAATGATTTGGAATTTTGCCTAAAAGATTGGTCTCAATTCATAAAACCCTTTTTCGATAAAGGTGCAGATCCAAAAGAAATTTCAGAACCCTTTCAAAAACATGTCCAACAACAATTGATTGATTTTGGAGTCCCTGAAGCTGATTTCCCAATTTACGAAGCAGCCAATCCCTCTTGGATGAGTATTTATGGTTTGATGCGTTATTGGAAGAAAAAGGCTGAAGCAGAAAACAAAGCTTGATCGAATTAAAATTATCCATTGAATCTTTTAAAACTTATCGTATTTGGAAATATTTTCATTGCTCTTGCTGCGGCAGGCATGAAATCCACGGCTGATTTATTATTAACTGGATCAATTCATTTGGATGTTTTGACCTTGTTTATTTTCTGTGCTACGCTTAGTTCTTACAACCTTCATCGCATTGTTGCTTTGAAATCTACGAAGCCAAAAGAAAATTCCGTAATGAAATGGAGTCTTGAAAACGACGGCTTGATTTATTTCCTATTTGCCATTTCATCCATAATATGTTTGGTTTCTTTTTTCTTTTTAAAATTCAATACCCAATTAGTTTTAGTTTTTCTAGGTTTACTTACCATCTTTTATAGCCTGCCGAGTTTCTTCCTCCGTAAAAACAGGAAGCTAAGAGAATTTCCTTGGATAAAAATATTTTTGATTTCGATTGTTTGGACTTCCAGCACTGTCATATTGCCGGTTTTTGAATATCATCAATCCCTCATTCTCCGCAATGCAGTTTATGGCGGAATAGACCATTCAATTATTTACTGGATTGCCTTACAAAATTTTCTATTCATTTTTGCCATTACCCTACCCTTTGACATTCGAGATGCGGATTTTGATTCTGCAGAAAAAATCAAAACCATTCCCAATTCTATTGGAATTTCCAAGAGTAAAATACTGGGATATATGATTATCATTCCCCTTGCTATATTAAATTACATAATGCTGGCCCAGTTAAATTTTGTTAGGTTTCATCAGGAAAATCTTGATAGGGAATTTATTTTTTGTAGTGTTGGAAGAGGCCAAGGGATTAAGCTAAGTATGTTTCTAATTGTTTGCTTTTTAGTTTACATATTTTTCCTAATCAAGAACTCAAATAAATATAAAAATGATTGGTTTTGTCTATTTTGGGTAGATGGATGTATTATTTTACATTTCTTAATATTCTCCTATTCTTTTTATTTGAGAGCATTGTGATTTAA
>CALBCY010000127.1 GCA_937927195.1 uncultured Chitinophagales bacterium | reverse complement strand
ATTTTGAATGATTTGTCTCTTTTTGCCTGTCCTTTTGCTTGATCAAAAGGACTAAAAATCAAGGACTTATGTCATTTTTTTAACGTGAAAGAACCTCCTTAAATCCTAAAAAAAATAAACTCGCTAATGAAATATTTTTTTTCGTTTGATTGGTTACTAACGGACAGAAAAATCAATTTCAGTAGAGCTCAAACAGGATTTTTTTTCTAACGGATTTAAGCAAATTCTTTCACTAAAATGACAAATGTCCACGTTTCTCCCCAAATTGAAAGCTAGTAGTTTTCTTACGAATTGATTATCAGTATGTTAATAATCTAACTCAGGTTAATAACCTTTGCTCCAAAAACCTTTGGTAACAACACCAAAGGAAAGCCACGATTTGGCTTGTACTCCATTTATTCCAATTTCCTTATTCAAAAAAATAGCTTTCTTTGGTCTTATGATCAAAAGGATTGTTAAATAGTCATGCCCATAAAATTAAGCAGTTTGGCCTCGTTTCTAAATTTCGAACAGCACTTTTGGTGATAACATGAAAGAAAGGCCAGTATTTGGCTTGTACTTTAATCCCCTTTGTTATTTTTTTTTGCATAATTTGTAACCTTAAGCTTCCCTCTTGTATCTAATGGTAACTAAGAACATAAAAAAATAACCATGAATTTATCAATAGAACCCGGCGTAGTATTGAGTCTTATAACAATCGCAGCAGGTGTAACGATTTATGCTTTTATAAAAGGACGACATGTTGAACGAATGCTTCAATTGCAAATGGGCATCCCTATTGACAAGGTAAACAGTAGTCATTTTGAAATAAAATTTGGACTGCTCTTCATCGGAATCGGGCTAGGCATTTTAACGGCTTTTATTCTCAATCAAATATTATCGAAGAATGTGTTTGAGTTTTACCCTGCATTTATATTTATATTTGGTGGACTTGGCCTTGTCATTTCATTCTTTATAGCTCAAAAGGAAAATAGAAAGAACGATTTTAATGGATGATTTATACATTAAAAAAGTACTCAACGGTGACTTAAATGCATTTGGATATTTGGTTCGGCAATATCAGACTTTGGCAATGAGAACAGCAATGTCTATTGTGAAAGATGAAACAGATGCGAAAGATATTGTTCAGAATAGTTTTATACAAGCCTATGAATCCCTGCAAAAATTTCGTGGCGATGCAAAGTTTTCTACTTGGCTATCTCGTATTGTTATTAATAAAAGTTTCCGATTCATTCAATCTAAGGCCAGACAATCCAATTTTCAAAAACAGCAAATATCTGTCAATCCCGCTCCAACTTTTAATGATGGATTTCAAAACCTAAATAAGCAAGATCTAGAGAACCTTGTTAAAAAAGGAATTAAGCTATTAAGTCCCAAAGAAGCTTTGTGCATCCAGCTATTGTATCTTGAAGAATACAGCATTGAAGAAATTTTTGAGACAACGGGCTTTTCCAAATCAAATATCAAAGTTTTGCTTTACCGAGGAAGAAAAAACCTGCACAAGCATTTAATATTAAGCTACAATAAAATAAAATGAACGAAGAAGATTTTATCGAACAACTTTTTAAAGATGCTGATATAAATTATCCTGTAGAAGGCATAGAAAATACAGTATTAAAAAGAATAGAAATCAACAATACCTACAAAAAAAAGAAGCAATTGTATTTTACGATTGGTAAAATAGGATTTGCAATTTTGATTTGTCTTTCTCTTTTGTTTACGCTAGTTGTTAAAGAGACTGATTTGTTCTATCTGTTTTTAGGTTCCCCATTTATATTGCTGCTATTGATGTTTCCCTTTCAAATCTTATTTAATCAAAAAGCAATCAAAAAAAACTAATGATGAAAAAATTAAATTTTATTATCTGCTTGCTAATTCTATTGCCTTGTATCCCTGTTATTGGACAAGAAAGCGAATTAAATAAGTTCTTTGATCAGTGGACAGATTCCACAATACTTCAACCTGGAATAAGTGTTGCGCTAATAAAAAATAAAGAATTGGTTTATAAAAAAACATTTGGTTATGCCAATCTTGAGTATGAAATCCCTTTACAAAACAAGTCTGTTTTTGACATTGCTTCATTGGCAAAGCAGTTTACAGGTTTTGCCATTGCAAAACTCATAATTGATAAAAAGCTCGAGCTTGACGAAGCAGTAGCTCCATTTTTTCCTGAACTAAAATTTCTTGATAAAGGAATACTAATTAAACACTTGGTGTATCATACAAGTGGCTTAAGAGATGTTGGAGAGTTGTTTGATTTGTCTTATGTGGGAGGAAATTTCACTTCGAAAGAGGCTTTGGAAATCATTAAAAATCAAAGAAGCCTAAACTTTCCAACGGGAACTGAGTATGATTATTCGAATACCAATTATGTACTCTTGGCGTTGATGGTCGAGCGGGTCTCGGGAATTACATTTCGCGAATGGTGCCATACTGAGTTGTTTACTCCTTTAAAAATGGAAGCCTCATTTGTCAATGACAATCCTTTGGAAATTATCGAGGACAGGGCAGTTGCCTATTATTCAACTCCAATCAATTTCAGCTTTCAACAAGACAATGGAATGTCTCTAATTGGTTCTAGCGCTGTGTACAGCACAATTGATGACATGGTTGTTTGGATTAAAGCCTTACAAGAAGAAATGGTTTTTCCGGAGGTTTTCAAACTGATGAAAACAAAGGGGGCCCTTGATGATGGAAGAGAAATCAACTACGGATTTGGATTAAGTTTTAGCAGTTTTAAAAATGAAACAATGATTGAACATACTGGCGCCACACCAGCTGGTTTTAGGTCAGTCATGGCTATTTTTCCTGATCAATCTCTAGCCATAGTAATGCTTAGTAATTGGGGAGACATCAATCCTATAGCCGATTATGGCATTAACCTAATCAATCAATTTCTGCCTAGTACAGCAACTGATCAGGACAAGATTCCTGAAGTGAAAGTAAACAAAACAGAAATTGCTTTAACCAAAGAGCTTGCCAATAGGTACATTGGTTCTTATCTATTCAACAATGAAATGCATGTAAAAATCGACCTGAATCAAGAGGGAAGTTTAACGGTTCAATTGGAGGGTCAATCTGAAAAACCGCTTATTCCAATATCAGAAACGGAATTTGAACTTCCAGCATTAAAATCCAAACTTCATTTCATTTGTGATTCTGCAAAGGTTTGTCAAAAAGTAGAGGTATGGATGAATGGCCAAAAAGAAGGGGAACTATCCAGAGTTAAAGTGGTAGATAAAAGCTCGGTTAATCATGACAAATATGTAGGACAATTTTATTCGGATGAGTTACAAATTGTATTTAATATTGGCTTATCTGAAGATCAGTTGATTTTAGAAAACACTAAAAGAGGGAAAGTTGTACTGCATCACAAAAATGAAAAAGTATATATTCCTGAAAATGGAATTGCCAGTAGCATAATATTCAATTGCAATGAACAAGATGAAGTGACTGGTTTTCTATTGAATAGAGGAAGTAGATTGCGCAATTTGAAATTTGTAAAAATAATGGACAAGCTTTAAAGATCGACATTTAATCACAAGCAAAATAATCGAACAATGAATACCTAAAGCCGAATACCGAATACTAAATACTAATTACGAACCATTAAATTCCCAAATCCAATCCTAGTATAAAATTCCTGCCAGGAGCACTAATCCCGGAAGAAAATGGACGATAATGTTGATCAAAAATATTTTCTATTCCAAAGTGAAGACCGACCTTTTTTCTAGGCTGATAATTCATACTAAAGTTTAATGTTGCCCAAGCTGGAGTTCCCTCTACCGTTGCTTCACTGTTTTTATCCTCATTGTAAGGTGAGTAGTTTTCTATCTTTTTGGCAGCATTGTATCGGCAATTCAAATTGATGTTCCAACTGGTCGATTTGAAAGCCAAGCCTGTTTGCCCATAAATTGGAGGGATGTGCCCGAGTGGCAAATTCTTTCCCAATTCAATGCCCTTTGTGTAAGACAACTGCTGAATAAGCTCAAGGCCTTTCGCAATAGAATAACTGGCATTGATAGAAGCCCCGTAAATCACAGCATTCTCCGCATTTACATTTGCATACAAAGCATGCATTTCACTGTCAAAGAAAATACTGTCTTGCCCCGCAACTGGGAAAGGACTTCTTCTGATTAAATTTTGAATAAACGATCCGTAGAGATTTATGCCAATGCGAAATTTTTCCTCTTGGTTTTTATTTCGATCAATATTACTTTCTGATTTGTTTTTGCCTCTAAGCTCATAGCCGATATCTGCACTGTAAATATACTCGGGATCAATATCTGCATTGGGCACAACCAAAATTCGATCGTCTGGGCTGAAATATTTTGCCACATCATCTAAATTCGGCGCTCTAAATCCTGAAGAGAGGTTGATTGAAAGAGCATTGTTTGAATTGGCATTGTAACGAAGCCCACTGCCAAAATTTAAAGCAGATTTTGAATAGGAAAATTCATTGACAGGAAGGTCAATAAAATCACTTTGTTCGTAAGAAGCATCCAATTGAGTTAGACTGTATCGAAGGCCATTTGTCCAGATTAACTTTTCACTCAAGATCCATTTATCTTTCACATAAATCCCATAACTGCTCATCCTATTTTCTCCATTGGGATAACGGCTTAAAATTTGACGCTCCTCCCCTTCCATGAATATATTTTTTTCAAAGGCAACAGATTCGACATCGTTTCGAGTCCATTCAAACCCATATTGAAAACTGTTTCTAAGACTTAGGGCTTTCCTGGCATCCAGATTCAAACTCCAAATGTCCAAGCTTTCAATTTGGTTGGACTGCCAATCGGCTTGATACCTGCGTTTCAATCTGCTTTCTTCGATGATTTGAGTGGCTAAAATCACACTTGATTGATCGTAAAACAGATTGGACTTAGCATCTCTAAAAGACATGGAAAGCATGCCTCTTTTTTGTGGACCATAATCCCATTGGGCAAATTTTAATTCGCCACCACTGTAATCGTTTAATCTGTCATTTCTAGCAATATTAGAGCTAGTAGAATATTGCGCATTTATTCCTAAAACTTTTTTATCGCCTAATTTAAAGTTGAATTTCTGAAGCAAATCCCATTGTGAATACCACGTGTTTTTTATTTTATGAGATTGAGCATTCTGTAAAATTGTGTCAATCCCTTCTGCTTCCCAAAATACAATGTATTCGTCCTGGTAGCCCCAATCTGGATAATCCTTTGTTCCTTGTTTTCCAATTTTAAGCGTTCCAAAATCACTCGAAGTAAAACTGGTCAGGCTCGACCATTTTTGCTGGGCAATGCCCAAGTCAAAATGCAATCTTCGGCTGTTATTGGCTGTGTGGTATTGTACATTGGTATTGGCCTCAAACAATACTTTTTTGCTGCTTGAAAATTTGGGATTTCTCGTTTGGAAATGCATAACACCTCCTAGCGCATCACTTCCATAGACAAGCGAACCTGGACCATAAACAATTTCAAGATTGTCTAAAATAGAAGGATCAATGCTGATGACATTTTGCAAATGACCTCCACGGTAAATGGCATTGTTCATCTTGACTCCATCCACAACCAATAGGACTTTGTTGGCCTCCATTCCTCTTATAACAGGACTTCCCCCACCCGCTTGACTTCTCTGTACGTAAACTTGACTGCTTTTCTCCAACAGATCAGCTGAATTAGAAGCTTTGCTCATTGCAATTTCCTTCGCTGAAATTCTTTCAAAGGTATTAGAGATTTGCCGAGGGTTTTCTTTTAGTCGATTTGTACTAACCGTTATTTCATCAAGGCCAATAGATTCAATCCTCAATTTCACGATAAAATCCCTTTCCTTTATTTCATCATAAGTCAGTTCAATATTGAAATAAGCGGGATGCTGAAATAAAATGAGTTGATTCCCATCCATTTCAGGCAAAACAATTTGACCTTCCCCAGTAACTTCAAAAAAACTTTTATCTTCACTAAAAACCAAAACATCTGCGATGGATTTTTCCGATTTTTCTTCTATAACTTTCAGTGCTTGAGCTGAAATATTTGCTTGGCAAATGAACAACAAAAGCAACAATTTTATACTATCCCTAATCTTCATTAATCTTCAATTTGGCACCTTAATTTTATCCTCTTTCACTTGTCTTTTTACTTATCCTTTCACTTGTCTTCTCACTTGTCCTTTAATTTATAGATTGTCACTTCACTAATTTCATTGGAAAAAGATTTGATCTTTTCATACTTTTCCTTTTTGAAATTTTTCATGTCTGCTCCAGGTTTACTGATGACGCAATACTCGGCGTTTTCAAAATATTTGGCGCGTGAATTGCTGAAATCAGATTTCACAAATCCCAAACGTGGATCGCGCAATCCCACAATTAACGGAAAATTTGCGGCTATATTCTCATCATTAAGGCTGTTTTCTTCCAGATATTCTGATGCTTGTTTTTGAACAGACAATTGCTCTTCAAAACTAAGGTTATAATCATAAGAAAAACTATTAGGATGCCAAAAGAATACTGGAATGACCAGCAAGGCCACAACAAACAATTGCTTGCCTAATTTCGGAATATTGATCAGTCCATAAGCAGTCAATATCATTGCAATTGGTAACAATAAAAGTAAATAACGCTCCATAAAAAAGTTCAGCGAACTGAACAAAACGAAAGCGCCAATTACAGACAACAAAACCAACATTTTACGTCTTTCTGAATTTCCAAAAGCATTGAAAAGTCCAAACAAAACAAAGGGCAAGAAAAACATTCGTCCTTGTTCCAAGAACAAGAATTTTAAAACAGCCAAAAGTCTTGCCAAAATTTCACCAAAATCTGCCGACATCAAGCTCGTATGGTAAGGGTACAAAAACCAACCATTTTGAACCTTCTGAATGCCCAAGAATGCAGCAAAAACCAACAGGGGTATTGCCCAGATAAAAGAACGTTTTAATACATCAGCCACAAAAGGCTTGTGCTTGTCAAACAGAAAGAATATTAATTCCAGCACGATCAATACGAGTGGCAGAACAATGGCCGTTTCCTTCGTTAAAACCGCCATTGATCCAAACAAAGCATAAAGCAGCATTGAACGACGGAAATAAAACACCAGGGACAAGGTGATGAACAAAGCCAACAATACTTCCGGTAAAACCAAAGTTGCTTGTGCCAAAAACAAGGCTTGCATCATTAAAAAACCAGCGGCCAATATTCCAGCGGATCGATTAAACAAATCTTTCCCCAAAATATAGGTGGCCCACAATAATAAAATTGAAAAAACCAAGGCAGCTGAATGCGCAGATAGAACAGAAGTACCAAAAACACTCATCCAAGAACCAAATAAAAACGGACACATAAGCGGATGACCACGGGAAAACTCTACAGGAACAGCCGAAGGCAAAAGGGATAAACCATTGTCTGCCAAATGCATAGAGGATAAAATATAAACGCCTAATTCATCCCAAAAATAGGGCATTGATAAGGCATTCCAACGGATCAAAATTATCCCCAAAACCATGGTGAGTCCAAGTATATAGGTTTTATTCTTTTGGAAAAATGAATAAATGAGAAATGGATTGAATGAATAAATATTTTTACCGATGCAAAGATACAGAAATATGGATTTCAATGCTTTGAAATGAGGCAATTCTAACTGCTATCGCAAATAATTTGAGATCCATCTGGCAGAAAAGCCCCTAAAACTGTAGTCCTTGATAAAAAACAAAGGTTTTTTGTGAGAACTCGAAACATTATTGGGTTTTTCAGTCTTTATATAGTCAGATCGTTGGGCAAAGCGTGATTATAAAATACAATGAAGCTATTGATTCATTAATTTTGTACTTTTGTTGAACTTCTAACGTTATTTTTGATATTTAATCCATCCCCGACCAAAATACTTATATGCCAGCTGCTCAAACCATTCAAGCCAGTCAATTAAAAGGGAAAGTAAAATTTGCCAGAGGGAATGCTGAGTTTTTCGCAACCTTGAGAAATCGCGTGAATTCCTATTTTAAAGAAAACAACATTTCCAAACATGCAAATTCAACAATGATCATTAAAAGCATTGTTATGATCTCTTCCTATATAGGTAGTTTGGCATTGCTTGTTGCCCTAACTCCAAGTTTTCCCATAGCCTTGCTTCTTTGGATTGTCATGGGTTTTATGAAGGCTGGAATTGGAATGTCTGTGATGCACGATGCCAACCATGGAGCCTATTCCTCCAATAAGCAGGTGAATCAAATGATGGGAAGAACCCTATGGTTATTGGGTGGAGCAATTTATAATTGGAAGCTGCAACACAATGTCCTGCATCACACTTATACCAATATCACCGATATGGACGATGACATAGATGCAAAGTTGATTTTGCGTTTAAGTCCACACAATGTTTTGAAAGATTTTCATCGCTTACAATATGTTTATGCTTTCATGTTGTACTGCATAACGACCTTGTATTGGGTACTTGCGAAAGATTTTGTACAGTTTGTGAAATATACCAAGAACGGAGTTAATCCCAAAAACAGTAAGGAGAACAAAGTTTTACTAGTGAAAATATTGATGATTAAATTGGGCTATTTAGGCGCTTTCGTGGCTTTGCCAATTTATGCAGGCATTCCTGTTTGGCAAGTAATTCTTGGCTTTCTTTTAATGCATGCCATTTCAGGATTTGTATTGACCCTTATATTTCAGTTGGCACATACGGTTGAAGAAACAACACACCCATTGCCAAATGAGGAAGGTGTAATAGAAAACAATTGGGCCATCCACCAAATGAATACGACAGTGAATTTTTCAAGAAACAACAAATTGCTTTCTTGGTACATCGGAGGATTAAACTTTCAAGTAGAGCATCATTTGTTTACAACAATTTGTCATGTTCATTATCCGCAACTTTCAAAAATAGTAAAGAAAACAGCCGACGAATTTGGCATCCCATATTTGGAAAACAAAACATTTGGCAAAGCCGTAAATTCTCACTTGCAATTGCTAAAGAAATATGGTCAGATAGATTTGAATGATATTGGCTGATAAAATTGAAGGTGCAGTTGAAGTTGAATACTAAGTTGAATACTAAGTTGAAAAACTGGCTTGTAAAAAATTCTGCCAACAGCTGTTTAAGATGAAATTTAAGTCCAAGTTTTGGTACTTTTAACAATGAAACTTTGGTTGAAGAACAAACCAAAACAAATTCTGCCAACGACTAAGAGCCAAAAGCCAAAGGCCAACAGCCAACAGCTTGTAACTTAACAGTCAAGCATATCAATGGCTGACCTTCATTTCACCTTTTGATCCATTCAAGCAAGCAATAATTTGATTGCTGCCAGGTTCACCAGCATGATAATGGTATCCTCTTATTGAATCTTCATGGCCTCCACAATCATCAAGGCCTTGGGCCTTGTTTCCCGATTGATCGTATAGTGCAAAAATACCAAATCCATCTAATGCATAGCCAATCATTGGAGCGTGGCCATCTTTTTGAAGCACCTCTTTGGTGCAACCAGTTACAGCATGATAATGATAACCAGCATGAGGATTTACATGCCCTCCACAATCATCAAGTGGAGCCAAAGTATGGGCTTTTAGTATTGCATCAGTTGGAGCTGGAGGATCAAAATTAACACCATTGAATGCAAGACCCAAACCATCTCGACCCAGTTTGGAAGATCGTGATTGATAGATTGGATTTACTGGGATAAAATAAGTGGTAATGTGATCTTTATAAAATGAAGGCTGACATTCGACACAATGATTTTTATAAATGTCTTCAACATTTGGCTTGGCCGCTCCCTCGCATGCTTCTTGCGTTTTTGTTACCTTAATGGAACCATCTTCATTGTACAATTTCCATTTGGAATCGGCATAAAACGCTCCGATATTGGAAATAAAATGGCCGTCAACATCATAGACTTTTCCCTTATCAAACCAAATGCCACCTTTCTCTTTTGAATCCTCAATATGATTGGGGCACCAGGGTCCCATTGGATGTTCATGCGCTTGGGAATTCGTTACAATTTTATAACAATCAGCTTTGGTTCCATCTGAAAGTTTGTGTTTTACTTTTTCAATTTTTTGAAGCAAATTTTCTTGTATAAAATTGGATGGGTCTACTGGTTGAACAGCCTCTTTTAAAGCTTTGGTTGGAGTTCCGCAACTTCCTAGCGAGCAATAACAGAGTATCAAGAAGAATGTGTGTCTACTCAATTTCATTTTTTTGTTTGTATTTATTTTACAAAAAAGGATGCCATGATTTTTTTAGCTGCTTGAAATGGGTGATGCCGCAAAACAAAATTCATCGATTGCGTGGATCAACATTTACAAAAGCCTCGTAGATCTTTTGAAATTTTTCTTGGTCGATTGGTTTGTAAATTTCTTTGCTACTTACCGGATCATTTTCTAGACAATTTTTTGTAATACAATTAGTCGGCCTACTTGGTCTTGAACAAAATCCACCTCCACAATTTGGACAGACATTTTCTAAAACATGCTCTACACAATCTTTGCAAAAGGTACATTCGTAGGTACAAATCATTGCTTCATCGCTTTCATTTGGAAGCGCCTTCTTGCAGTTTTCACAGATGGGTCTCATTTCTAGCATAAATCTAATTTAAACAGGTTTCTTTAAATCTCATCTAAGATAAAATTTTCTTCTGTTATATGCTCTGTCTTTTCAGGACGGGATGGACCGGGTCGGCTTTTATTTTAAGAACAGACGAAAATTTACAATCATAAACAATCATAAAATACTAACAGGTAAACAGGGTCGATTCCTGAAATACAACCATTATAAAACAAGAATCCAATACTGGTTAAAAACAAAAAAAGACCAGGTAATTTGTCGGACTTCATTGGCTATTGAAAAATGCAAAATATCTTATCTTGAGAAGATAGACTGGTTTAGCGAAACGTTTGATTTATCTCAGCCAATTTATCATTCCCAGGACAAAGCTCATTCTGTACCAATTTGTTCAGTGGCTTTTCAGTGATTCCCATTTTATTATGCAAATCCTGACTCTCAGGGTCAATATAGAGCAGCCCTGTAAGAATCTGACCTTTGGCCTTGGATTCATGTAAACGTTTGATTGCCGAATAACGATCAGTCGGGTTCCAATCGGGAGCTAGTTTACTTAAGTGAATTTTGGAACCATCAAACAATTCTACCTCTGCAGAATCTCCCTTTGGGTAATCAACTGTAATTTCTTCCTGATGAGGAACAAAATCTAAAGCCGAAGTCGATTCAATGTGTGCCCTTACATGAGAATAAGACTTGGTAGATCCGACATTGTTATTGAAAGTAACACAAGGAGAAATCACATCTAAAAAGGCAAAACCTGGATGAGACATCGCAGCTTTGATCATTGGAACCAATTGAGTTTTGTCACCCGAAAAACTCCTTCCTACAAAGGTTGCATTTAATTCTAAAGCCATTCCAACCAAATCAATCCCCTGATACGGATTGTCGGAACCTGCTTTGCTGATTGAACCAAAATCCGCAGTTGCAGAGTCTTGCCCTTTTGTCAATCCATAACAACCATTGTTCATAACGATGTAGGTCATATTCAGGTTTCTTCGAATGGCATGAACAAATTGTCCCATGCCAATAGAGGCGGTATCTCCATCACCAGAAACGCCCAAATAAATCAAATCCCGATTGGCCATATTTGCGCCAGTGGTAATAGAAGGCATTCTTCCATGTACTGAATTAAAACCATGAGAATTGCTCAAAAAATAGGTCGGTGTTTTTGAGGAGCAACCAATACCCGAAAGTTTCGCAAGCCGATGTGGTTCCAATGAAATTTCATAGCAAGCCTGAACAATGGCCCCACTTATGGAATCATGACCGCAGCCAGCACAAAGGGTCGAAATCACTCCTTCATAATCCGCTTTCACATAACCAACCTTATTCTCTTTTAAAGATGGATGATAAAATTTTGGCTTAATGTATGACATTGATTATAATTTTCTTTGATTCTAAATTAGATGTTTAGATGTTTCGGCGATTAGCTATTGGCCATTTGCTTTTGGCTTTTTTCAGTGCTTTAATTTGCTGTTATCACCAAATTTTCTGCTTTTTCTATACCGCTACTCGCTCAACAATCTGCCCGCTAATGGTTTGGGCTGTAATTGGTGTCCCATCATAATTGAGAACGGACAACAATCGCGCAGGATTCAATTCCAATTCATTGATTAAAAGGGTTCTGAATTGAGCATCTCTATTTTGCTCTACCACAATGACTTGTTCGTGTTCTTTTATGAAATTTTCTACCTGCTCATGAAATGGAAATGCTCGAACTCTCATAGAATCTACCTTTATTCCTTCTTCTTTCAATAGGTCCATTGCTTCGATGGCTGCATACAAGGTCGTTCCAAAAAATATCATTCCAACATCACTGGAATTTTCATCTTGATAAAATTCTGGTGCTGGCACAAGCGTTTTGGCAGTCTCCCATTTCTGGGCCAGACGATCGACATTTCTTAGGTAAACTTCTCCTAATTCACTGTACTTGGCATATTCATCATGAGACGTTCCTCTCGTAAAAAAAGAACCTTTCGTAGGATGCGTTCCCGGTATCGTTCGATAAGGAATGGCATCGCCATCAACATCCAAATAACGACCAAATGGTTTTTCCATTTTTTCCAGATCCTCTGCAGATAAAATTTTACCCAAATCGTACTTTTTATCATCGTCCCATTTCAAAGGAGGAGAAAGATGATTGTTCATCCCCAAATCCAAATCTGAAATCATCATCACAGTGGTTTGCAAACGATCTGCCAAATCAAAAGCCTTGACTGTGTGATCAAAACATTCAGCTGGAGTGGATGGAAAAAGTAAAACATGTTTCGTGTCACCATGCGATGCATAAGCCGATGAAATAAGGTCAGCTTGTTGTGTTCGCGTAGGCATTCCCGTAGATGGTCCACCTCTTTCAACATTGATCAATACAACTGGAATTTCAGCAAAATAAGAAAGCCCAATAAACTCGTTCATTAGTGAAACGCCTGGACCGCTAGTTGCGGTAAAAGATCGGGCACCATTCCATGTTGCACCAATCACCATTCCTATCGCAGCCAACTCATCTTCAGCTTGAACGAAGGCGTATTTTTTCTTCCCAGTTTCTTCCTCTATCCTCAACTTTTTGCAATACTTTTCAAATGCACTGGCAATAGAAGTAGAAGGTGTAATTGGATACCAAGCCATAACGGTTGCTCCTGCATAAATTGCCCCCAAAGCGGTTGCAGTATTGCCATCGATCATAATTGAATCCCCCACCTTGTCCACCCGTTTCAGTTGCACATCCAAAGGATAATCAATATTTTCCTGAACATAATTTATCCCCAATTCCAAAGCTTGAAAATTAGCAGGAATCAATTTTGGCTTTTTTTCAAATTGCTCAGAAATGACTTGCTTGATCACTTCTATTTCCATGTTGAGCAAAGTCGCTACAGCGCCTACATAAATAATGTTTTTAAACAACTGTTGG
>CALBCY010000126.1 GCA_937927195.1 uncultured Chitinophagales bacterium | reverse complement strand
CTAGCAAAACAGAAATAGTAATAGTTTGAAACGAACCTTTCATAGGGTTCTCTAAGGATGGTAAAATAAAATGGTTTAGTCAAGGATTTGATCTCATAGTCCTTTTCAACATTAAAATAGGAATGATCTGCCAATACTATTAAGCCTTGAGGTATCACCTCACCTAAAAATCCAAGAACTCGAATGTTGTTTAAATTGTGTATTCCATTTGTTCCCGGCATCCAGGTTTCTTTTGGATCCAGACCATTATCAATAGCTAGATTAAACAAATGATTTCTAACACTGGTCCCCCCACATTTAGGGATATGGGTAAAAATGAAGCTTTGATGTTTTGAATCCCTTCGCTGCTGTTTGAGTATGTTCTCTAGTTTTTGCAAAAGAATATTGTTGTTTTTCCCATCAGCCTTTAGCTTTTTGGCCAATCGGCAATGATTAATTGCTTTGCTATATTGATTGTTTTTTGTAAAAAGATCAGCGAGTTGAAAATGAATTCCAAAGGGATTGTTGCAGTTTAGTTTTAAGGCTTTTAAAAATGAACTCTCCGCTTTTTTGAAAAGGTTTTGTTCTTTAAATATTCCCCCTTTAAAAGTAAAAATAACCGGAGAGTTTGGTTTTTTTTCTTCAAGTAAATTGATTGTCTCCAAGGCCTTATTCAATTCATTCAACTTTTTATAAGCCGTGGCTAATTTAACATAAACCCTTTCTTCATTCCCTCTTTTGCTCAATTGTTTACTGGCCTCTTCGCAATAGCTTTTTGCTTTTTGAAATTCTTTTTTATTAAGGTAATAGTAGGCGACTGACAATGGAATTGCAGCATTGTTGGGGTCAATAATTGCAGCCTGTTGTAAAATCTCTTCTGCCTTTTTTATCTTATTAGTTTCCATATATACATTGGCAAGGCCAACGTATTGGTCTATTTCATTTACCGGACTGATGTCAATGGCTTTTTGAAAGTTTGTAATGGCATTATGCCACTTTTCTTGTTTGGCATAAATTTGTCCAAAACGCACATAAATATCAGGACGATAAGGGTTGATTTCTTTTGCCAATTCTAATATTTGTAAAGCTTGATTTAACTTGTTATCTTTTTTTAAACGGTTAATCAATGTTATATAAACATTCCATTTCGTTAAGGGCATTTTTGACTTGCTCTCTTGGGTGATTTGACCAATGTAGTCCGATTTGTAAGTTGGACCTGAGTAGTATTCACCGTAAATTTTATTGTATTCTTCTTTGTAAATTGGAAGAGGCTGATCCTTTTTCATTGTATTGGTTGTAACACCTCTATGAAATTGATGGAAACTAGCCTCACCAATTAAAGTTACTGCTTGTAGTTTCGGATCCTCTACCAATTTTTTAAAAATATCAAGATTGACATAACCGCCGCCGGAAGAAGTGAATTTCTCATTAAATCCTCCGTACTTAAGCAAATCTTTCTTGGTAGCAGTGAAGCAATTGCTTTCATAAAGTCCACTGAAAAAATTGCGTTCATAGTTTGGCAAATTGCAAATGTTGAAAAGGGAATATCCATTTTCTTGCCAAGGGATGCCTGCTAATAGTTCATCTTCTTTCAATTGATCATAGCCATCTTCAATTGAATAAAATTGCATGTATGGCCCAAGGTGTAATGGGAGCGTCAAAATGACTGGGTTCTCATATGCCTTTATGGCTTTTAAGGTGTGATGAATTACTCCAGGCGAGAGCAAGTGAGCTCCATCAATCATGCAGGTAACAAATTCTGTATCGGCTCTGTTTATTCCAAAGTTCATCGCCTGGCAGGGTGATGGGAATTCGGACTTAAAATAATGATATTCAAAATTAGAACCAAAACTTTTGACCAGACTTTCGCTTATCGGTTTTTTTGATCCATTGTCCATAACGATTACTTTGTAATCGGACTCTTCAACATTTTTTTGATACTTTGCAGAAAGCGTAAACAATGAACGGGGCGCTTCCCTTTCATTGTTATACATGTTGATTACTACTGTTAATTGTGGAATGTTTTTCATAGCTTAGTTCTGTTCGGAATTTATTTTTGCCAATAAACTCCTGTCCAATCAATTTTGATTATTTCATTTTGAATATTCTGACTTTTACGATAGTCAATTACTGCTTGTTTGCAATTTTCGAGTGCATAGTCATCAATAATTATATAACCGCCTTTCGATAAAAGTGGATAGAGATTTTCCAATCCATTCATGGTCGATTCATACATATCGCCATCTAACCTTATCACTGCAAATTTTTCATTTTTTAGTGTCGGTAAAGTATCCTTAAACCATCCTTTCAGAAATACAACATTTTTGTCCATCAAGTTGTATTTCTTGAAATTCTCTCTTACCTCTTTTTGGCTGACTCTTAAAACCTTTAATTGGAATAATTTATCTTCTTTGTCCTCAGGATATTTTTCCGTATTTGGTTTTGGTAAGCCCTCAAAGGAATCTGCAACCCAGACTTTTCGATGATTTGCATTTTGAGTTTTTAAAACCGCCTTTGCATATATTGAAGCTCCACCCCGCCATACTCCTGTTTCAATGACATCACCCGGAATTTCATTCTTCACAATTTCCTTTATACAATACTCTATATTATCCAGTCTTTTTATCCCAATCATCGTTTCCGCATAACTTGGAAAATCTAGACCTTGCTCTCTCACTTCGGGATTGCCACTTTGTTTTTTACAAATTGAATAATTTTTAAGTTTACTAAACTTTAAATATTCTTTAAAAAGTGAGTGTAACGGAAGTGGCAGACCAAGACTTTCAACATCAAATTCTTCAATAACCGGACGATATTCACCTTGTTGAAATCTGTGATAATCTGTTAGCGTATACTTTAGCAATTTGAGATATCTCTGTTTGAAATTCATTGATGGTTTATGTTAGTGAAATTAGTTCTGAATACTATTCATCAATTGTTGCAATTTATTAGACAGCAATGAATCTGATGGTCATTTTCATTAAAAGGTTTTAAATAAAGCTTTTAAGCCTTCCCCGCAACCTGAGCTAATTTTTCTAAAATGACTTTGTTTTCTGGATCAATGGCCCTTGCTTTTTCCAATGTTTGTATTGCCTTTTCTGATTTGTTTTGCATTAAATAGGAATCTGCCAAAGCAATGAATAATCCGGAGCTGGGTTGCTGATGATTGTTTATGGAACTTACAAAATAGTTTTCTGCATTTTGAAACTTTTTTTGACTAAACGCCAGTTTGCCCAAAAGCATCAACATGGTAGAATTGTTTTTATGATGCGTTAATCCTTTTTGCAAGGTTTGTTTTGCAAATTCAACCTTCTGCAGCTGAGTCAATTTTTTGCCAACTTCAATATAAATAGAAGCCAAATAATTACAGTCAGATCTAATCAAGCTCATCAAGCTTTCCAAGTATTGATTGACTTTTGGAAATGCTTTTTTTTGTCTCGCAATTTGAATGAGTCTTAAATAAATTCTTGGGTGTTCATTTTCAAATTCAGCAAAGTTATCCAATACTGTTTGGGCCTCCTCTATTTTGTTTTGTCTAATTAGTAAATCAGTCAATTTTACATTTGCTTCTACCGAATAGGGCGCCAGTTCCAACATTTTGTTAAGTGCTTTTTCAGCTTCTTCATTATTGCCTAGTTTAGAGTATGCTAGCCCCAAGGTATCGTAGTATCCAATATTAAACTCGTTAATTGATTTGTTAAACTTCAATAAGCTAATTGCAGTGGCCATCTCGCCGCCGAATACAAGCTTTCGTGCCATTTTAAGAATGTCTCTATAAAAACTTCTTGGCATATATTTTTCTGCAGGTTTAGGGAAATGTCCCCAGAAATAGGGATTGAAATTCGGATGGGTATATTCTTTTCCCTTAATTCTTTTATACTCATTTCTATATTCAGGCAATGGATGTTTTTCTCTTTTTACATTTGTTGAAACACCGCCATGATATTGATGAAAAGAAGCTTCTCCAATCAATGCCACTTGTTTAGTTGTGAAATCTTCAACCAGCTTTTTGAATACATCAAGATTGGTCATTCCGCCTCCTTTGCTGGTAAAGCGCTCATCAAATCCTCCTGCAGCAAGTAAGATCTCTTTGTTTATGGTGAAACAATTGCTTTCTAAAACAGCATTAAAAAACGAATGATTGGCATTTTCTATTTCTGAAATTCCAAACAATTGATAACCATTGTTTTTCCAATCAATGGTGTCCAATAACAAATCTTCCGTTTTCTGATTGTATCCAGAAAGCATCGAATCATTTTGGAGAATGGATCCAAGGTGAAAGGGCAGGGTGTATACCAGGGCTTTGGGAAATGCCGCAAGGACAGTTTGGCTTTCTTTTAGTACTCCGGGCGATAACATGTGTGCACCGTCTATAATGCACATTACATTGGGATGTTTTGCTGCTTTAATTCCAATATTCAAGGCCTGACAAGGAGAAATGCTACTTTTTTTTAAATATTGATATTTGAAATTGCTTCCAAAACTTTCAACTAATTTACCATCAATCGGTTTGCTCGAATTATTATCAATTGCAATCACTTCATATTCCCCACTATCTATTCCTTTTTGATAGCCAGAACTCAAAGTAAATAAGGTGCGCTTCGCCTCTCTTCTATTATTATAGAAAACAACAACAACACTAATTTTTGAAGTTTTCATGCTCCTTTATAGATGTGAAAAAATGAAGAAGTTCTAGAAGTGACTTCCAGAACACTATTAAAAAAGAACCAATTTACATTAAATGTCATTAAGTCTCTAAAAAATATCAAAAACCTAGTAAGTACTTTATATTAAGAATAGAACAAATTGCACTAAAAATGAACCTAAAACAATAAACCTCTCTGTAAAAAAAATTGTATGAAAAGATTAGTGTAATTCAAACTTAGGAGCAAATAGACCAAACAGGTCACGGTAAGAATTGTAGAATTAAAGTCCAACTGTAAAAGTTTGTCGAAGATAAATGAAGCTGAGAGAATTCTGTGCCAACAGGCAAAATTGGCCGAAGGCTAACGCAGCCCGGTTCGTCGATGCGATACTAAAAACGATGGCGAAGCCGAGAGGTCTAATACCAACAAGCAAAATTGACCGCAAGGTCAATAAAGCTGTACCAAAAACAAAAGCGAAGCTAAGTGTACCAAAAGTGCAGCCGAAGGCAAACGTACCAAAAGCGCAGCCGGTCCGACGATTCGGTAACTCTTACTACTTCAAAGCATCAAACAAAATCTCAATCGGATGAAAGGATTCTTTCTGTGTACCATCTTTTATCTGATGACGGCAACTCGTTCCTGGTGCAGCAATAATGGTAGCTCCTTTGGCTTCTCTTACCGCTGGAAATAAGACCAATTCGCCTACTTTCATTGAAATATCGTAGTGCTCTTCTTCGTATCCAAAAGAACCAGCCATTCCACAACATCCAGAAGGAATCACTTCAACAAAATAGTTCTCAGGAATCCCTAAAACCCATGCTGAAAAATCAGCCGAAGAAAGGGCTTTTTGGTGGCAGTGGCCGTGAAGCAAAATATGTTTTTTCTCTTGTTTGAAATCTTTTGGACTGATGTTGCCTTTCTCAACTTCTCTCCAAATAAACTCTTCTAACATCAAGGCATTTTTTCCAAGGGCTTTTGAAGCTTCTTGCTGTCCCTTTTTTACCAGTTTTGGAAACTCATCTCTGAAGCCTAAAATAGCAGATGGTTCTACACCCACTAAAGGTGTTTCTTCTGAAATGATGTCGTGAAGTGCATCAAAATTCAATTGAGCCAATTCTTTTGCATCGTCCAACAAACCTTTAGAAAACTGTGCTCTGCCGCTTTCATAATGTTCAGGAATGATCACTTCATAGCCAAGCTTGCAAAGAAGACGGATGGCTTTAACTCCAATTTCAGTATCTAAGTAGTTGGTGAATTCATCATTGAAGAAATAAACTTTCCCTTTGCTTGAATTGCTATTTAATTTTTTGTGATTTTTATTGTACCATTTATTCAAAGTAAAAGAATGCAGCTTTGGAATACTTCTTTCTTTCGCAATGCCTAACTGACTTTTTGCAAGACCTCCAAATATTTTGATTCCCAGATTATTTATACCTGGAAGAATACTACCCAACTTATGCAATTTGCTAATATTGGCAAAAGCTTTTGCCCTTTTAGGAACTCCATGAGTCTTGTAATATTGATGCTGAAATTCCGCTTTTAATAAAGACATGTCAACATTGGATGGGCATTCAGATTTACAGCCTTTACACGAAAGACATAAATCCATTACGTCTTTTACCTCAGGATGCGCAAAAGGGTTTTCATTTTCAGAGCGGGTTAAAAATTCGCGAAGAATGTTGGCTCTGCCACGAGTCGTATCTTTTTCATCACGAGTTACCATATAACTCGGACACATGGTTCCACCACTCAACTGAGTTTTTCTGCAATCACCAGACCCAGTGCATTTCTCTGTCATTCTTAAAATGCCATCCGTTTCAGAAAAATCAAAAGCAGTATCGAATTGCCTAGTTTCCTGATCCTCTTCATATCGAAGATTCTCATTGATTGGTGGTACATCTACAATTTTACCTGGATTGAATATGTTTTGAGGATCAAAAGCTGCCTTGATGTCTTTGAAAAGCTGATAATTATTTTCACCAACCAGCATTTCAAGAAACTCTCCTCTTACACGACCATCGCCGTGTTCACCGCTATTGGCTCCACCATATTTTTTTACCAGTTCTGCCGTTTCTCGTCCAACCGTTCTGAACAATTCACGATCTTTCTTCTCTTTTAGATTCAAAAAAGGACGCAGATGCAATTCTCCTGCTCCAGCATGTGCATAGTAAACAGATTTTAAACCATGCTTGTCCAACATTGAAGTGAAATCCTCGATATATTCTGGTAGGTCCTCTACAGGAACAGCTGTGTCTTCGACGAAGGCCACAGCTTTCGCATCACCAGGAAGATTTGATAATAATCCCAAGCCAGCTTTTCTTAAAGCCCAAACCTTTTGTATATCATCCTCCCTTAAAATTGGATACAAAAATCCAAGGTCTGCTTCTTCCAATTCTTCAACCAAGGCATTGCACAAGTTTTCTAGTTCACTTTCCGTATTGGCAGCCAATTCCACCGCTAAAATGGCTTCTGGCTCGTCTTCTAAAAAGAATCGGTACTTTTCGTATTGAATGTGCCCAATGGTGCAATCTAATATTTCACGATCCATTAGTTCAATCGCCTGTGGATTGTGATTGACAGCGATTTTATTTGCTTGTAATGCCTCGTCAACGGAATCAAAATGTATACAAATCAATCCTGAAATTGCAGGAGGTAGGGGAACTAGGTTTATTTTTATTTCAGTAGTAAAAGCAAGGGTTCCTTCTGATCCAGCCAATAACTTACAAAAGTTAAATTGTTCTTTTGAGTCCGCAAACAATTCGCATTCCAGTAACTCGTCTAAGGCATAGCCAGTATTTCTTCTTCTTACTTCTTTTTTTGGAAACTCTTTTATTATTTCATTACAAACATCGGATTCGGAAAGCATTTTATTGACAACTTTATACAATTGCCCTTCTAGACTTTCTTGATTTGATTTTTCTTGAAATGATGCGCTGTCAATGGATTCAAAAGTAGCTTCTGATCCATCACTTAAAATTGTTTTTAGTGAAATTAAATGATCTCTGGTATTGCCATAAGCTATAGAAGTAGATCCACATGAATTATTTCCCACCATGCCACCTATCATGCATCTATTGGAAGTGGAGGTGTTTGGTCCAAACATTAGACCATGAGGCTTTAAATATAGGTTGAGTTCATCCCTGATCACTCCAGGCTGTACTCTGACCCATTTTTCTTCAATATTCAATTCAAGTATTTGTGTAAAGTTTCGAGAAACATCCACTACAATACCGTTCCCCACACATTGGCCCGCTAGCGAAGTACCAGCAGCTCTTGGAATGAGTGCAGTCTGATTTGCCCCAGCAAATGAAATCAGTTTTTTTAAGTCGCTTTCGTTTTTCGGAATAGCAACAGCCAATGGTTTTTCGCGATAAACAGAAGCGTCTGTTGAATACAGAATGCGCATGCTGTCATCGTAATAAAACTCACCTTCAAGGCTTTGACTCAGGGACCTTAATTTATCTGTTTGAACTTTAATGGAGAAGTTGGTTTTTCAGTAAAATAAAATACATCGCAAATTTTTAATGAACCTTCATGATATCTATAAGACCATATATAATTGCAACTTTTGAATATTAACTATTATTTTTTGTTTAAACAGTTTGCGAAACGACCTCTGTGTTTATTAAGTCGTTTTTTACAAGGTATTCTGCAATCTGAACAGCATTGGTGGCCGCTCCTTTTCTAAGGTTGTCTGAAACCACCCACATGTTTATGGTATTTGGTGCAGATTCATCTCTTCGCAGTCTACCTACAAATACAGCGTCTTTCCCTTGAGAATGAAACGGCATTGGGTATATTTCTCTTTCTGGACTATCCATAACAATTACCCCATCAGTGTTTGTAAGTATGTTTTTAACATCTTCCATTTCAAACTCAGAATGAAAACTGACATTAACACTTTCTGAATGTCCACCAATAACAGGAATACGAACTGCAGTCGCAGTTATAGCCAATTCTGGAGAACCAAAAATCTTACGAGATTCATGAACGAGTTTCATTTCCTCTTTGGTATAACCATTGTCCAAAAATATATCGCAATGCGGAATACAATTAAGATCAATTTGATAAGGATAAACCTTATCACCAGGGATATTTGATCTTTCAAAACTCAATTGATTTACCGCAGCTTTACCCGTTCCAGTGACAGATTGGTAAGTTGAAATCACCATTCTGTTAATTTGGTACGTTTTATGCAGATTGTTTAAGGCAACGACCAATTGAATTGTTGAACAATTGGGATTTGCGATAATTTTATCGTTTTCACCAAGTTCATGCGCATTGATTTCAGGTACAATTAGTTTTTTATCAGGATCCATCCTCCAAGCAGAGGAATTGTCTATAACTGTACTGCCAACAGCAGCAAATTTTGGAGCATACTCTAAAGAAGTAGACCCTCCAGCAGAGAATATAGCAATTTCAGGTTTAGATGCTATTGCATCTTCCATGCTTACAATGGTATATTCGTTTCCTGCAAAAGAAACTTTGTTTCCTACAGATCTTTGGGATGCTACAGGAATTAATTCAGATATTGGAAATTTTCGTTCTGCCAAAACATCAAGCATGACTCTTCCAACCATTCCTGTGGCACCTACAACCGCAATTTTCATTAATTTTAGTTTATGATTTTACAAAATTGAACACAAATCTACATTGTCAAATCTCAAAATCTTATTTTAGTCGAATGAAATTGAAAATTTTTATTTTAACCCTACTTATCCCCTTCATTCTCAGAGGGCAATTTGAAGATAGTTTTTCTGATAATGACTTCGTGAATAACCCTGAATGGACCGGAAATACGGACAAATTCGAGGTTTTGGACGGCGAATTGCATTTAAATGATGAATCTGGTGAAGGTCCAGCATTCTTGTCCACCATTGTTCCAACACAAGGTCAAACTGACTGGGAATTTTTTGTCAGACTTGATTTTGATCCTTCTACGACAAATTTTGCCAAAGTTTTCATAAAATCCAATGTTTCTGATTTATCGGGTGATGTAAACGGTTATTATGTCAAAATTGGTGGTGAGTCAGGTGATTTAGACGATGTAAGCCTTTACAAACAAAATGGAACCAGTTCTACCTTAATAATCGAAGGAATGGATGGTCTGGCAAGTTCATTTCCTGAATTGGGGGTTAAAGTAAGTCGAGATGATGCCGGTAACTGGGAATTATTGGTTGATGCAGCTGGTGGAACAAACTATGTTTCGCAGGGAATGGGATTTGACGATGAATTTGATAACAGTTCTTCCATTGGAGTGCTGTGTACTTATTCAGCGACAAGAAGCGATAAATTTTATTTTGACAACTTCACTGTTGATCCAGTTTTTATGGACAATGAGGCACCTGAGATGACTTCTGTGCAAGTTGTACTATTAAATCAAATACAAATAAACTTTTCTGAAGCGCTCGATCCATCAACGGCGCTTATCGTAGGAAATTATTCATTAAATGGAGATACGCCAGTTAATGTCAGTTTTGTAGACGGGAGTTCAACTTCCTTGCTATTGACTTTTGGAAGTAATTTTGTTTCTGGCAACGATTATACAATTACCGCAAACGGCATTGCCGATTTGTTCGGAAATATTGCTCCTTCAGAGGCCTTACAATTTGCTATTCAAAATCTGGGAGCAAATTCGGTGGTCATTAATGAAATTTTTGCAGATCCAACACCTCCCGTTGGCTTACCTGATTCGGAATTTATAGAGCTTTACAATACGACAGATGAAGCGATTGACCTATCTGGTTGGACCATCTCTGATTCTGGCAAGGACAATGTCATTCCATTTGGATCTAACCTTGCAGCAGGCGACTTTGTTATTTTGTGTAACATCGATGATGTTGCTCTTTGGGAACCTTTTGGTAATGTAATTGGGATAGCCTCTTTCATAAGCTTAACAAATGGTGGAGAACTTGTTTGGCTAAGTAATTCCTTTGGTCAACAGATCAACGCCGTTGAGTATTCTGACGGATGGTATGGCGATACGGATAAAAGCGGAGGAGGCTGGACATTGGAATTGATAGATCCATTTTTTGCTTGTCAGGGTTCAAATACCTGGACGGCTTCTAATAATCCTTCCGGTGGAACTCCTGGTGCAGCCAATTCTGTAAATGAAATAATTCCCGATGTGGAAGCCCCATTTGTTACCAGTGTTTTCCCTGATGAAAGTAATTTGATCGTTGTTGAATTCAATGAATTGGTTTTGGAAGAATTTGCGGTAGTAACTTCAAATTTCAGCATTGATAATGGAATTGCTATTTCATCAATTATATACGAAGAAAATGTTTTGCTATTGTTTCTAAATTCAAATTTAGAAGGAGGCACTCAATACTCTCTAAGCGTAGAAGGCCAAGCAGATTGTTTCGGAAATGAAATGGTGGCCGGTACATTTTTATTTGGTTTGCCACAACAAGCCAATCTTGGAGATGTCCTTATTAATGAAATTTATGCAAGACCAATAGAAGATGCAAGCTTGCCTACATTTGAGTTCATAGAATTGCACAATCGGACTTCAGAATTTTTAGATCTGTCAGAGTGGACTATTGAAGATCCTACAGGATCAAGAACATTTCAAACAACCATTCTTGGCCCAAACGAATACCTAATACTTTGTGATCCAGATGCAGTTTCAGCGTATCAATCTTTTGGAAGTACAATTGGAATTTCAGGCTTAATAAGCTTAAACAACGATGGTGATCAGCTAATCCTTCGGAATGCGGATGGATTGATTATGGATGAAGTGAATTATACAAAAGATTGGTATGGAAGTGAAATAAAAGAAGCAGGTGGTTGGACACTTGAACTACTCGATCCAGACTATGCTTGCCAAGGAATGGCCAATTGGTCTGCTTCGATTGATCAATTAGGTGGTACGCCAGGGCAGGTCAATTCTCAAGTTGGTGTTCCACTTGATGAGATGCCACCAGATTTGGTACGCGTTGAAGCCATTGGAAATATAACAGCTCAATTGATCTTTAGCGAACAGCTAAATCCAGACTTCGCCTTAAACCCAGCTAATTTTAATTTCACACCTGCTTTGACAATAGATCAGGTACAAATGGTAGGTTCTAATGTTATTGAAATCAGGTTTAATGAGTTGCTAGAGATTGGACAATTGTACCTTGTAGAGGTAAATGGAATTGAGGATTGTGCTGGCAATTTGATCGGAATTTTTGATAGCTTTAATTTTGGATTGCCTGAATTAGCTGAAACTGGAGATGTCGTCATCAACGAATTTCTTTACGACCCACCAAGTGGGGGAGTGCGCTATGTAGAACTGTTCAACCGTTCAAACAAAGTGGTCGATCTTTCAGAGTATTACATTGGGAATCCAGCAGCTGGCGGCAGTGTTGATACCTTGGACAGTCCAGAAAGAATATCGGAAACGCCCTATTCAATTTATCCTGGAGACTATGTTGTTTTAACCCCAGGTGTAGAATGGGTAATCAATCATTTTGGCGATTGCGAAAATTTAAACAAGTCTAGTTTTATCGAAGTTGATTTGCCATCTTTTAGAAGCATTCAAGATGTAATTGGAATTATCAGAAATGAGGTTCAAGGAGATTATTTGGACAGAGTTATTTACGATTTCAACTGGCATCATCCATTATTGGATGTAACGGACGGCGTGGCTTTGGAAAGAATCGATCCAGATGGCTCCAGCTTGGATGGTGACAACTGGCAATCCGCTTCTACAGAAAACTGCTCAGGAACTCCTTCTTATTTGAATTCACAGTTTTATATGACTCCAACAAATCTGCAGGCAGGCATTACGATTGAACCAACAGTTTTCTCACCAGATGATGACGGCTTCGAAGATTTCATGAAAATATACTACAATTTTGAAACGGGTGGCAATATTTTAAACGCCACGGTCTATGACGACAATGGAAGGAAAGTTAGACGTTTATTGACTTCAGAATTAGCCGGTCAAAGTGGTGATGTTAAATGGGATGGTTCTGATGACAGCGGTGAAAAAGCCGTGGTTGGAATTTACATTATCTATTTTGAAATTTTTGATGTGAATGGCAATGTAGAATCATTCAAAGAAACCTGTGTGATCGGAGGACAGTTTTAGATGTTTTGATTTACAGACATCCCAAAGTTCAAAAGTTCAAAAGTCCAAAAGTCCAAAAGTCCAAAAGTCCAAAGGACCAAAGGTCTTGTGATCGCATGCATCATCAAAAGGTCAAATGCTAAAGGCAAAAGGCAAAAGGCCAACAGCCTTAAAAAAAGCCTTAACTAAAAATATGAATCATATTTACAAAGGCCTAATCATTTTAGGTAGTGCTAAAAGTGATGGGAATACAAGAAAATTAGTTGATCATGGCTTAAAACAATCGGGCTTTGATTTCATCGATTTAAAGGAATATGAAATCAATCAATTCGACTATGGATTTAGTAATCAGAATGATGATTTTTTACCTTTGATAAAAAAGATCATTGATAAATATGATTTAATTGTTTTTGCAACTCCAGTTTATTGGTATGCAATGAGCGGTATCATGAAATCTTTTTTCGATCGCTTGACAGATTTATTAAAGCAAGAAAAAGAAGCTGGTAGAAAATTGAGAGGCAAATCAATGGCCATGATCTGTGGAGGCTCTGATGCTGAAATGCCAGAAGGATTTCACATACCATTCAAAAAGACTGCTGAATATCTTGGAATGAAATTCCTGGGCTCTATTTATACAAGCATGGAAGATGATGCGCTGCTTTCCAAGCAAGATGAAAAATCCATTGAGGAGTTTGTCCATCATTTAATCGCAGAACGAACCCACCCGAGTGTTAAAAAAATGTGGGCCGATTTCATCAAAAAAAACAATGAATACGCCAATCAAAAAATGCCCATAGCGGACTACTTTTGTGCCAACAAAAAAGACGCAGACGAATGTGCGGAATTGGTTGTCAATGACATTAAAAGAGCAACTTGCGCAGCCAAATCTTCTTATGATTATTACGACAATGGAGTACTTCCAAAAGTTGGTTTGCTTTCCATTATTACGAATTGGGAAGGAGAAGCACAATGCATCATAAAGACAAGCAGTGTCCTTGTAAAACCCTACAATGAGGTGGACGCAACATTTGCATTGCGAGAAGGAGAAGGCGATAAATCCTTGGAATACTGGAAACGGGTTCATTGGGAATTTTTCACTCATGATCTTGCTGCCTACGGCCAAAAACCAAGCGAGGATATGTTGGTTGTCTGCGAGGAGTTTGAGCGAATCTTTTAAAATAACCGCGACCGCACGGAGCATTCAAAAAAAACACATTCCAAGCGAACCCAAAAGTTCTCTTAGAGGCCGACCCAAAAGTTGTGGCCGCTCGCAGAGCCAGCGCGCCCCAAACCCCAAAACCGCGACCGCAGGGAGCTAACTTTAACAATTTTAACTAAGAAAATAGTTGCATAACTATGACAATAGTTGTATTTTTGTAATAAAACAGCCGCTTTATGGATAATAAAAAACTGCTTACTCCCCTCGAACTAAAGGTCATGAACATTTTATGGAAGCTCAAAGAAGCTTTTGTGAAGCAAATCTTGGAAGAATGGGATGAGGAGCCTAAACCGGCTTACAATACTGTTTCAACAACAGTAAGAATCCTTGAAGAGAAAGGTTACATCTCACACAAAGCATTTGGCCGTACGCATCAATATTTTGCCAAAATGTCCAAAATGTCTTATCAAAAAAAGTTGATGGGCAATGTTTTGGAAAACGCTTTTTCAGGTTCTGTTAAAAATTTGGTTTCCGCTTTACTCGATACGGGTAGTATTTCTGACAAAGAAATCAAAGAAATTGAAGAATTAATCCAAAAAGATTCAGAAGACAATTAGATTTGATATTTTTATAATATCACCTTAAATTTGCTTCAAGAACACCTTTTAAGGTTAAAGTCTTATGCTCAGCTACATTTTACTAACATATCTTTTATGCTGCATTGGTTGGATTTTATATAAATTCCTTATTAGGAAAAAATTGTCCTCTAAAAGCCAACGTTTTGCCTTGTTGAGCATCTTACTTTTTAGTTTTGCAATCCCACTGTTCTTTGTCCAAAATGCTTCTCCAATAGCATTGGTTAGCAATGACCATTCCACGCCAGATACCTACATACTTGAAGAAAGCATTTTTGTCGATTTTTGTCCAATAGGTGAAGTATTGGAAGCTTGTTATCAGCAGGCCATTACCAGTGACGAATTTTGTGAATGCGACAATATTTCAAAAGATAATCTATTGGTCTATCAGGATCAAGCTTTTTATAATTTTCTAAGCTGGCAGGAATCGGCCTTTTGGAAAATCATGGCAGGTGGGGCAGTTGTTTTATTCTTATTGATTGTTTTGAACATTGGCTATCTAATAAACTTAATTCGAAGCAGTAGGGTAGAAAAGCGCAATATAGAAGGAAAAGCATTCAATATCCTATATCCCAACAAAGAATTATCAGTTGCATCATTCAAGTTGTTAAAGCCTTACATCATCTGGCAAAAAGAGATGGATGGTTTAAGTGAAAGTGAAACCGATGCCATTTTATCGCATGAAATAACTCATATTACACAAGGAGATACTTGGGTGAAATTGATGGTTAGCTTAATGCAAATTTTGTGGTTTATCAATCCATTTTATTATTTTATTAAAAAAGAACTCAATCACCTCAGTGAATACATTGCTGATGAAGTTGCCGTAACAAAAATGGGCAATGCCAAGGAATATGCCAGTCTTTTACTTAAAATGAAAACCAATCAAAAACTTGCTATGGCTCATGCTTTTAGCGAGAAAAGTATTTTAAAAGATCGAATCAAACATATTTTAGCCAAACAAAAAAAAGGAAATCCAATGGTCAATCTTTTGGGTATTTCTCTCATTGCACTCCTGTTCTGCGGCATCAGCCAAACAGCTTATCCGCTGTTGGATCAACAAATCGATAAGCTTAAAATTTACCAGACTCTTGGCGAAGAAAGCGTGAAGACTGGAAGAACCACCTTTTGTAAAAAATGTATGCAAAAAGAACTGGAAGAAGCTTGCTTCGAGTAGCTATTTCCATTTGTTCCAGTCTTAAGAATGTTCTTCAATCGAGCAACAACTCTAACAATTATCCTATAGTCAAGGCATTAAGGTTCTATTAAAAAGAACCAAATTGCTGGTTTCTGCATAGAATCAGAGAAGAATGGCTTCTTTTTTGCAATAAAAAGTTCAAATACCCGATAAAAGCAGCATCCTAACTGAGAATTTTTCTTTTATGTTAAGAGAAATGTCAAAGAAATGTGAAATTTGCAATCCATTAATGACCAAATGTTAAATATGAAAAAATTATTACTAATGTTAACGGCTTCGGCCTTGATATTCAATGCTTGTTCTTCTTCCAAAAAAACTGCTGCAACAGCAGAAGAAGTTATTTCAGAAGTTATGGCTGATAGCATTGAGACTGAATATGTCGATTTGAATGAGTTGGAAGTAGTAGCTTCCAGAGATGAAGGTCCATACAGAGGATCAGAAAAAAGAGTCAATGATCTATTGACAACTTCACTTAAAGTGAAATTTGATTGGACAAAAGCTTATTTGATGGGAGAAGCCCTAATGAGCTTTACGCCTTATTTTTACCCAACTTCTTCTTTGGTATTGGATGCCAAAGGCTTCGATTTAAATGCGGTTGCTTTGGTTAAAAATGGTCAAAAAACGCCTGTTAAATATGAATATGATGGTGTGCAAATTTTTATCCAATTGGATCGTGAATATAAAAGAGGTGAGAAATACAGCATTTTTGTTGATTATGTTGCCAAGCCAAACGAATTAGAAATTGGTGGATCAGAAGCCATTACAAGCGACAAAGGATTGTACTTTATCAATCCAGACGGATCGGAAGACAAGCCACAACAAATTTGGACACAAGGGGAGACGGAAGCTTCTTCTTGTTGGTTTCCAACAATTGATTCTCCAAATGAAAGAACTACCCAAGAAATTTTCATCACTGTTCAAGACAAATACCTAAGTCTTTCCAATGGTAAACTGGTTGGGTCTTCGAAAAATCCTGATGGAACCAGAACTGATCATTGGAAGCAAGATATCCCACACGCACCATATTTGTTTATGATGACAGTTGGTGATTTTGCTATGGTAAAAGATACTTGGAAAGGGATCGAGGTAAATTATTATGTAGAGAGAGAATATGAGCCATGGGCAAAACAGATTTTCCCTAATACGACTGAAATGTTGACCTTCTTCTCAGATGTTTTGGATTATCCATATCCTTGGGATAAATATTCTCAAATCATTGTTCGTGATTATGTTTCTGGAGCAATGGAAAACACGGGAGCGGTAATTTACGGTGATTTTGTACAAGGAGATGATCGTGAGTTATTGGATTATGACGGAGAAGACATTGTTGCACATGAATTGTTTCACCATTGGTTTGGTGATTTAGTTACATGTGAGTCATGGTCTAACCTTCCATTGAATGAGTCATTTGCAACCTACGGCGAATACCTTTGGTTGGAATATAAATATGGCATGGACGAAGCGGATAACCACTTGCGCCAGGATTTGGCAGCTTACCTTGCTGAATCAGAAGAAAAGAAGAAAAACTTGGTTCGTTTTCACTATGATGACAAAGAAGACATGTTTGATAGACACTCTTATCAAAAAGGTGGTCGTGTTTTGCACATGTTAAGAAAATATGTTGGAGACGATGCTTTCTTCCAATCTTTGAGCAAATACCTAAAAGACAATGAATACAAATCAGTAGAGATTCACAACCTAAGATTGGCTTTTGAAGAAGTTACAGGGGAAGACATGAACTGGTTTTTCAACCAATGGTTCTTGGGTTCGGGACATCCAGTTTTGGACATAGATTACGATCATGCCGCAGATGGAAAGACAAGCACAGTTATGATCAAGCAGCTTCAGGATGAAGATGTATTTGAATTGCCAATGGCAATTGATTTATACTTTGGCGACCAAATTAGAAGAGAGTATGTTGTTATGAATGAAAGAGAACAATCTTTTGAATTCGAAGTTGAGCGCAAGCCAGATTTGATCAATGTTGATGGCGATAAAATGTTGTTGTGCGAAAAGAAAGACAATAAGTCGGATGAGGAATATTTGCACCAAGCAAAATACGCAGCATTGTACATGGATCGGAATGAGGTATTGTGGGAAATGAAAGACAAACAAAACAAGCCTGAAGTACAAGAGGCCTTTTTGAACTTGGCAAAACACGAATACTGGGCGACAGCTGGAAGAGCCGCTCAAAACCTGGATTTAGAAAATAAAGATGTTAAAGCAAAGGCGAAACCGATTTTGATTGACATGGCGAAAAACTCGGATGAGGCTTATACAAGAGGTGTTGCCTACACATTGTTAGGTTCTTACAAAGATGCTGCATTGAAAGATTTGTTTGTTAAAGGATTGAACGATAAATCCTACAATGTTTTGGGCCAATCATTATCGGCACTAACTGCTTTAGATAAAGATGCTGGAATGAAAGAAGCAAAGAAATTAGAGGATACAGACAAAGACAACTTGATAACTTCTTTGTCTAAAATATATGGTGAAAATGGTGGTGTTGATCAATTGGCATTCTTCGAAGAAAAATTAACAGATGGAGATCTTGGAGGATTGAAATATGGAATGTTCCAAGATTATGGGCTTTTATTAGGAAACATTGACGATGTAAAGTCATTGAAAAAAGGAGTTGAAATATTGGGGAAAGGCGCTGTTGACATGGAAGGACAATGGTGGTTGAGAATGAGTGCAATGCAATCTTTGAGTGGATTAAAAAGTTCCTTGGGGGAAAAGATTTCTTTGATGGATGGCGTTTCTCCGTTGACTGAAGTTACAGACCTTATTAGCAAGGCAGTTGGAGAGGCAAAGGAAGTAGAGACCAATCCAAGATTGCAAATGATGTATCAAATGATGGACTAAATTATTTAAGCTGGTGGTGAGAAGTGATAAGTCGATTTTATCACATCCTTCCAAAACAGCAATAAAAATATAATCCCCGCTTCCGATAAGAAGCGGGGATTTTTTTATCACCAGGTTTCTGTTCGTCCTTTGTCTCATCGCGTCTACAAACCATCATCAAATCAGCCATTTCACCCACAAAAAAAAGTGCTTCATCAAATTAAATTTGATGAAGCACTTTTTTTATTTTATGGTTGGTAGACAATTGACACAAGTTTTTGTCCCTATTCCAATCGAGACCAAAACCTAATGTCTAAAATCTTTCAATCCTACTGAACAACAACCTTATGACTGCTGACCATTTTCTCAGGACTTTGTATTTTGAAAATATAGATTCCAGCAGGTAACTGCTCATTAACACTAACAGGGTCAGAACCTCTGAAAGTCTTTCTGTGCAATAATTTGCCACTCATATCGTGAACCAATAAATAGTAATCAGTTTCCATTTCAAGCCCGCTGCAGTAAATCGAATTTCCAGCGGTATATGGATTTGGAATAGAGCATTCTGAATCAGAAATTTTTATTTCATCCTCTTCAGTCTCTTTTTTCGCAACTTCTTCTGTTGCTTTTACTTCAGACCAAAAGCGCTCGAATTTTTTGTTGTACAATAAGTCTTTGGTTTCAAAATTCCATTGACTGAAATAGGCTTCTGTTTGGTAGTCTTCTTCATTGTAAACAAATTCCTGAACAATGACATTCTCCCAAGCATTGGTTTCTACATTCCAGCTTTGGCTGATGTAAGAAAGTTTTTTTCTGCCGTCAAATTTATAAGTAGTTTTGCTGCCATCATAAAGGTCACGGCTTTGCTTGTCCCATCTTTGAAATCCTTCCTCAATCAGTTTGCCATCCTCGTTGTAGTTGTACCATTTCAGAGAAGTACGAACATAAGCTTTGTTTTGATTGTTCCAGTGTTGAACTTCTTTAGATAAAATACTTCCTTCTCTATTGTGACTGTACAATGTCTTCTTCCCTCTTTTGGTTCCTGCTTTAACAGTCGCATTAACAAAAGAAGTGTTTACTTGACTCAATTGACCGTCTTTGTTGTAAACATAGGACTCGTTAAAACTAACGCCCCAATTGTTTTTATCTAAATCCCAAAACTGCTCAACACCTTTTTGAATGTTTCCGTCTTTGTCATAAATATATATGTAACGTTTTTTGTTTGTCCACTCTGCTGATAACTCTGACTTGTTTTGCTCCAAACGCTCAACTAATTTTCCGTCTTTGTGAATGAATAATTTTCTGTCAATGACATTTTTGCCTTCACCAGTTTTGTCCATTACTTTGGTCAATTGTTCGGTAACATTGCCTTTTTTGTCCAAAACTATTTTTTTAGAATAGTGATCTTTCCACATTCCATCTGCGCTGTATTGATTGATGGTTTCTATTTTTCTTCCTTTGCTGTCGTATTTAACAACAAACTGTTGATCATCTTGCCAGCTTTGGCTGTCCGTATCCCATACTTTTTGTACCCTTACTCTTTTGTCTTTTTTGTCATAGATCAAATTTGATTGTCTTTTCTTTGAAAAAAGAGCTTGATCCTCCTCCCATTTGGAAACGATGTTTCCTTCATAATTTCCTTCAGCATCATATTGATGATTGATCTTTTCCAACAAAATCCATTCTGCTGCTTCATCTTTTTCATAGATGTAAATGGAATCAATGTGCTTTCTGTCTTGAGCGTTCAGAATCAAACAAGTACAGATTAATAAAAATAATGTAGTTATATTTTTCATTGCATTTATATATTTTATCAAATAGAGGGCCATAGAATCAATTTCACCATCAAACTCAATTTTTTTTAAATCGGGCAAAAATTGACCAATAGAAAGTCAAATTTTCTTACGTAAAATTTCACCTAAAAGGTTGTAAATGAGTTAGAAAGATTAGTGATGGCGCGTTGAAGGGGGAAATCAAAGCTAATTTACATGCTTTTCTCATACAATTTAACCGTTTTACGATTAAAATAGTTGCAATTAACCAAGCTTATAAGATTTTCATTTTTTTTAAGACTTGATACACTTTTATAGTAACATTATCTTTAATAATATTAAAATCTAAAGATTTGGTGGATTTTTGGTGGATTTAATGCCTAAAAGTTATTGTAAAATAACATTTATTAATAAATTCAAACACAGAATTTTGGAACGTAGAATTTAAAAGTTAAATAACAGCTTTTTGAGTTAATATTTCCTATTCCATAATCCTCTTTTTTTTAACCTTAACCTTTTTTTAATGGTTCCTATTCAGTGGTGAAATTTTTAAACCATTTATTGTTTTGCAGTAGTACATGTGATTAATTTAACAAGATCTTTTCCAAAGGTTTGTTCTTATCAAATTTGTTGCTGCGCTTTTACATTTAAATATAAAATATAATGATGATGAAGAAGTTTGTTTTATGGGTTCTGCTATTCAGCCTGCAATTTAGTGTCTTGTCTGCGAAAAATTTCATGAAATTTGGTGATGTTTCAAAGGAAGAACTGAATATGCTTAGTTATGAATTGGATCCAGATGCCGACGCAGTTGTTCTTGGCGACTATGGAAGTGTTTTCATTGATGATTTGGGAACAACGGGTAACGCCTATTACACCTACCATTTCCGTATAAAAATATTGGATGAAACAGCATTTAATTTGGCAAATGTTAGCTTGAATTATGTTACTTCAAATTATAGGGATGAAATTTTCAAAATAAAAGCCCATACCATAAATGTAGATGCTTCAGGTAAAAAAGCGATTTCAAAGGTTGAGCAAGGTGATATTTATAAAGAGAAAATTAGTGATGTACGATCTGCAAAAAAATTCAGCTTCCCGAATGTAAAAGTTGGATCTATTATCGAATACACTTTCGAAAGGGTTACTGAAGGGCTTTTTTCTCTGCACCCTTGGTCTTTCCAAGGTGACAAGCCTGTTGTTCGCAGCCAATACGATGCTGAAATAGATTACAGATTCGATTATGCTATTATCACAAGGCAATATCATCCAATTAAAAATTTGGAAAAGCTCGGTAGTTTAACCCATTCTTGGTACTCGGAAAATATTCCTGCACTCATTGAAGAAGATTTTGTTAGTAATATTAATGACTATTCTTCCAGATTGGATTTTCAGCTTAGAGGGATTTCCTATCTCGGTAGGCCTGCTGAGTTATACATGGAATCTTGGGGAAAAGTATGCGATGAACTGTGGGATCACTCAGATTTTGGTAAGCGATTAAAAAGTAGTTACAAAGCAACCAATGAGCATTTAAAAGCTCAGCTTGAAAATGAGCCAGACAAGGAAAAACAGTTAGAGATTATTTATAATGAAATAATAGAAAATTTCAAGTTAGATCCTAAGCACTCTTTTTTAGCATCTCAAAGCATCAAGACAACTGATAAGGAAAAGTCTGGAAGATACTCGGATCTTGCTTTTCTTTTGATAAAAATGTTAAAGGAGGCTGGCATTGAAGCTCACCCAGTTTTATTGAGCACAAGAGCACATGGGGAGGTAGAAAAGGTATATCCGATTGTGAGCCAGTTTAACAAAACCATTGTGTATGCAAAAATTGGTGATAAAGATTTCTTTTTGGATCCGAGTAACAGTTTTCGCCCCTATGATGTATTGTCAATTAGTAACTTGAATGACGAAGGTCTTATTATCAAAGAAGACGGTTTTGAATGGCTGGAAATTACTACAGAATCTAAAATAGAACACCTTTGTAACGCCAATTTATTCATGGATGCTGAAGGAACCGTATCAGGTGAAATTTCAGTCATGGATAAAAGTTACGCTGCTTCAAACCAAAGAAAAGAGTATTTTGAAGAGGGGCATGACAATTGGGAAAAAGATTATCTAGATGATTTTTCAACAGTAAATATTGACAGCTCAAAGATGGAAAACCTAAATGATCTAAGCAAGCCGTTAAAAAGAATCATGACCTTCTCCACTCCTGATTGTGCTGATAAAATAAATGACTTTATTTATTTCAAACCTATGTTAACTGAAGCCATAGAGGAAAATCCATTCAAATTAAAAAAACGGAATTATCCAATTGATTTTGCCATTCCAAGGTCCTATTCCTTTATATTAAATTTGGAGATTCCTGAAGGTTATGTAGTTGAAGAATTACCCAAACCAGCAAAGTTGCTTTTAGGAGATAAGGATGCTAGTTTTACTTATCAGGCTTCTTCTAATGGAAGTAAAGTTCAACTTATGAGTAGAATGAAAATTCGAGAACCATTTTACGAACAAGACCAATACGATGGTTTGAAAGAGTTTTATAACCTTATCGTAGAGAAACATGCTGAACAAATAATTTTGAAAAAACAATAGATAATGATTCATAAACGAATTTTCTGTTTTTTAGTTGAAAAGTCAAATTTGCTTTTTTTTATTCTGGTTTTTGTAATGCCTTTGTTGCATATCAGTGCTGACAATGAAAACTGGTCTGTCTCAGAAATAAATCCTGAACTTTTAGTTTCAAATCCTGCGGTGGTCAAACGTTTTGAAAGTCTGGAGTTTGATGTAAAAGATCCTGGAAATGCAACCATGAATGTTAGGAGGGTATATACCATCATGAATAAAGAAGGTGCAAAATGGGCGGAACAGAAAATTTTTTATAGTCAGTTTGTGAAAATAAAGCGCCTTTCTGCGATGGTTTATAATGGTTCAGGGATTGAAATTGGAGACGTTTCTAAAAAACAATTTGAAGATTATTTGGCATACGATGGTATTTCATTCCTTCAAGAAAACAGAGTTAAGTACATCAATCTTGAACAAATGAATTTTCCTTTTACGATTGAACTGATTTATTCTACAGAAAAGGAGGGCTTGTTGTTTTATCCTTTGTGGAATCCGTTCGAGTCCAGTGTTGACATGGCGGTATCCCACTCTGAGTATAAATTAATTGTTCCTTCAGATATTAAGATAAATCTCGATTCTTATTTGATTGATCAAAAACCCTTGGAAAATAAGGTGGAGGATAAAATTTCTTATACATGGAAAATAGAAAGCCAACCACCAATTAAAGTTGAAGCAATGGGACCATCCCAATTTCCAATATTAAAAATTAGTCCTAGTGTTTTTGAAATGGGCGGATACAATGGTGGACTTGACTCTTGGGAAAGTTTTGGTTCATTTATTTACAAATTAAATGAGGGGCGTGATGAAATTCCGCAAGAAACGATAATTGAAATAAAAGAACTTATTGGTAGCGAAACAGATACTTTGAAAATCATTGAAAAGGTCTATAATTTTGTTCAGGAAAACTCAAGATATTTGAGTATAACCTTAGGCTTAGGAGGTTGGCAACCTAGAACAGCAGAGGAAGTCGATGCTGATAATCTTGGTGATTGCAAGGCATTGTCTAATTATACCAAAGCCCTTCTGAAAAATTGTGGCATTGGATCATACTATACCTTAATAAATGCAGGTAGAAATCCAAGATTGGTTAAAAAAGATTTTCCCAGCCCAGTTTTTAATCATGCGGTCTTAACTGTCCCCCTTTTAAGTGATACCATCCACTTGGAATGCACCAGCAAAACTTCCCCTATTGATTTTCACGGAAGTTTTACAGATGACCGATACGCTTTATTGATTAAGGAAAATAGTTCGGAATTGTACAAGACTAAAAGCAATACAGCAGAAGAGAATCGTCGAGTCCAAAATGCTAAAATAAAATTGTTGGAAGATGGCAATGCGGAAGCCGAAATTCGATATGAATATTTTGGTAACCGTCAGGGATTTCCAAGGATGATGATCAACGAGGTTTCATCTGAAAAAGAAAAAGAAGAATACCTAATGGATTACATGGGAATACCTAGTTTTGAGTTGATTGATTATGAGCTCAATGCAAATGATACTAAGCCTTATTCCTCCTCCTTGTCTACCCAATTGAAAATTAGAAAATTTGCTTCTAAAGCCGGAAGCAGATGGATATTTTCTCCAAATATAGATGACGTCTATTTACAGATTTTACCAAGCACAAAAAATCGAAAATTTAATTTGATAAACAAAAGAGCTTATTGTAATATCGATACTTGCATTATTGAAATACCTGAAGGCTTCGAAATTGAGAATTATGAATCTGAACCTAAAAGTCTAAATGGGAAATTTGGAAGTTTGGAAGTGAAATTTGAGTTATTGGATAACAAACAGTTAATCTTTACTCGCAAATTGATAAAGCCCAAATTTGATTACCCTCCCGAAGTTTGTGAAGAATACCAGGAATTTGCGAAACAAGTAATTGAAATGGGAAATACCCAGGTTGTTTTGAAACAAAAATAGGTTGAGTTATTC
>CALBCY010000125.1 GCA_937927195.1 uncultured Chitinophagales bacterium | reverse complement strand
AGTTCATACATAAAAAACTCAGGGCCAATATTTCATGACCCTGAGCAATTAAATTATTTACAATTGTATTTTACAATACAATTATTTTAGTATCATATGACGTTCCATTAGAACCTTGAATTCTTGTAATATAAATTCCAGGTCGCAAATCTGATAAATCCAGCTTTGCCCGCTTTGCATTTATTTCCTGCTCTAAAACAATTTTTCCTGAAACAGTACTAAGGGAAATATATTCTATAGGATCGGCAAATTGCTCTTCGTTAATCAAGAAAAGTTCTACAAAACTAGAAGTTGGATTAGGAAAAGCCATCACCTCAACAGAAGTGTTGTTATAGTATGGACTAATCACAATTTCTGTATTATTGGTTTTGATAAAATCATTGTAATCAAACTGAATGTTTGCATCGTTGTCAATTATCTGGAACGGAAGCAAACCTTTCTTTGGTAGGATTTGAAATTGGACATAACCATTACTTCCCTCTGGATTTGACGTTGAGTCAGGCAATTCAATATTGTTGTTAATCCATGTAATTTTTCCCTTGACAATTGAAACTGAAAATGGATGAGATGAGCCGATCATTTCAAAGGTCGTCCAGTCTAAGTATTCTGAAAGTTGATCTTCTACTTGAACTCTTTGTGCAGCGTAGTTTCCTAAATTTTGAAATCTAATTTTGTAAACCAATGTATCATTTGGAGCCGCTTCACCCGAAACACCAACCCCATCGATCAATACCAATTTATCATTGGGATCGATAGATCCAACAACAATATCAGTTAAGTTTTTTGAATTGTTACTCGTATTGCATTCTTCTCCTTCATATCTAAGGTTTGCGTCTATTGTAACCAACTCTTCCAAGTCACTGTAAACCGCAACTGAATCTTCTAACTCCAATACAAAACTTGACAAGGCTTCAATTCCAGGAATGCTAAAAGTGTATACTCTGTTTCCTGCATTTTCAACTAAATCATCCCATTCATTGCCTTTGATAAGCACATTGTTTGAAAGCGTCAAATCTAAGTTCAATGTTTCTGTCCCATCATAAGCTCCTTTGTTTTCAATCACAATGTGAAGCATATTTGTCAAACCTCTTCTGAAAGCTGTTGAACCTAATTCTATTTCGAACTCAGGAAACAAGCATGTTGACTTATTTCCAAAATCGTTTCCACAATATTCCGATTGAGTATTTTGGTCAATGTTGAGTTGAAAGCCTGTTGTAGGAGAAGTCGCTTCCCAATCATTAGAAATTACTTGGTCAAGCGTATAGTTACCATCATCCAAGTATAATTCATAATAGCCCAACTCGTTTGTAAAAACTTGAAAGTTGTTTGGACTGACTCTCAATTCTGTATTTGCAATTCCATTTTCTCCTGCATCTTGGATTCCATTCTCGTTTTCATCAAAATAAACGATTCCACAAACTTTTGATCCACATGATTCAGCAATGTTGAGCGTTTGATTGATCGGTGGGTTGGCAATATTTGTAATGACACCTGAAGGCCAAATTACGATCAAGCTATCGATTGATGTAGCATCTGAAATTCCAAAAAGAATTTTAGAGGAATTTTGTCCTGCCATCGATGAACTTTGACTCGACACATTTTTTGTTTGCCAAACATCGGTCCCTTTAATATTCGATTTCACTTTGATCGTTGCGCCGATACCAAAGCTGTTGGAGTTGCATCCGTTTAATCTTACACTAATGTGATTGGTACATGATCCTTTTTCGTTGACAAATAAATCGTTGGTATTGTTTCCAATGTTTGCTACCAAAAGGTCATAATCTCCATCATTGTCATAATCTGACCAAGCCATTCCATAAGAATCATTGCTTTCCTCCGTTATTGCATTGTCTAATTTGGTAAAAGTTTTATCTCCATTGTTAGAAAATAAAAAGTTCTTATTTTTTTGATCATTAGCGACTACTAAATCAAGGTCGCCATCATTGTCATAATCAGCCCATGAAGCGCCATTTGAATTCGAGTTGTTTGTTGAAACTGCTAAGTCTGTTAACTTGATAAAATCACCATTTCCAACATTTTCATAAAAGAAATTGTCTTCTGAATCTCTGGTATTTGATACAAACAAATCAAGATCTCCATCATTGTCATAGTCTCCCCATGCTCCTCCAACTGAATGTCCGCCATCATTTACTACAATGCCATTGGTTGCTTCTTCAAATATACCATTGACGTTTTTAAACAATTGATTGTTCTGTCCATTTGTATTGGCAATAAACAAATCTTGATCACCGTCGTTGTCGTAATCTGCCCATGACAATCCGACTGCTGATGTCGCGGATAAACTTACAACACTGTTTACATCAGCTTCAAATCCACCATTGCCATCTCCTTTAAAAAGGTAGTTAAAATTAGTTGGGTGATAATCAGAAACAACTAAATCCAAGTTGCCATCTTTGTTGTAATCTGCCCAAGCAGCAAAGTGAGAATAAATTGGTTTGTCTATAAGTGGGCTGTTTGTGATTGAAGTGAAATTACCGTTCCCATTGTTGTGATACAATCTGTTAGGAGAATTTACATTGTTTGAAACAAACAAATCTAAAAATCCATCGTTGTCATAATCTCCCCATACACCAGATATTGAAGTTCCTAAATCAGTGGCAATCGGGCCAGTTGTAACTTTAGTGAAAGTTCCATTGCCATTGTTGTGGTATAAAATATTTGGTTTGTCTATTGAGTTAACAGGAATGAATAAGTCGTCATAACCATCGTTGTCATAATCTCCCCAAGAAGCGCCCCAACTGTTGTCATAGTCTAATTGGATTCCAGAAGTATTGTCTTTTTCAAACTTTGAACTTGGATCTATTGCTAAAGTGATTGTTGGAAGTTGAACCCCACAAGCATCCTTACCATTTATCTCGATATTCAAAAAGTCTCCAGGCTGAAAAGCAGAACCCATTTGAATCATTGCTTTTAATTTGTATCGATTGCTGGTAATATCAGTAATACCTGGGATTCCAGTTGAAGCAAAGTCTGGATCATAATCGCTTATTTCATAAGAGTACTCAGAATTATTTAAAGTTGGATTTTGTATTGAAACATAGTCGTTTGACATATTGTATTGAAAGAAAGAAGAACCAGGAACAAGACTAATTTTGTTGGCGTCCGGAGTCGTAAAATCAATAAACATTTCAAACATGTTGCCCAATTTTACACTCGTGATATCTATTTCAATCTCCATCATCGGAACACATGGGTCTGCCATTATTTCACTACTAATTCTTGTTTGAAAAGCAGCAGCATAAGGTTCTACAACGAGATCCAATTGTTGACTTGGGCAAGCCACTTCTCCAATCGAATTGGGATAACCGTTGCAGTCGAAACCCGAAATTGCAGTGATTTGTACATCATTACAGTTTAAAATTTTACCATTAATCGTAAGGTCCATTAATGAATTTCCTGCCTGATCTCCAATTAGATAAAAATTACCTTGTTTAATCAATTCTTCTCCATTGGCATCATTTACAATCGAAAGGATGTTTAGATTGCTTGGAGCGTTTATGTAGATCCAAGAATTAGAGGCCGTTCCTTCTGTATAGTTTCTTACTTTGAAATCCCAAGCAACATCTCTTGTACCAGTATTTTGATAAGGATTATCAGAGATCAATAATATTTTTGCAGGATTGTATTTTATGTTGTCAGGGTAAGTGGCTGCAACAATCCCAGATTCCTGACCATCTATTGCTGCTGTTTTTTGATAGTTGAAAGTCCAATTAATCTGTTCATAAACATTTTCCGGAGTATTGCAATTTGCAGTCAATTCCACTTCTATGAATCCATGAAAACCATCATCACTAAACTCCAATTGATTGTTGAGGTAATACTGTTCTATGTTGAAACTAACAATATTGCCGACAATACTTTCTGGTTCTATATCATTGATGGTTTGAGTACCATATGCATTGGTGCTTACTGTGCGATATTGTTGTATCCTGGCATTTGTAAAAGAATAGTTGGCTGGTATTTCAATAAAAGCCTCTTTAAGATTACCCCAAGATCTATATTCATAAGGGAACAGATTTCCACCTGCATAATTCGAATACAAATTACCAATAGACATTCCAAAATATTGTCTTGTTGTTTCTGAACAAGTCAAAGTGTTTACTTCGTTGTGCCAATCATTTCTGAAGGTATAACCAATCAAAGTAACTCTTCCGTTTCGGAAATTACAAGCTTCTTTTTGACCAGCAGTTGGTGTTGCAAACTGACTAATATAAAATTCATTGTAAAATGTGGTTTCTTGAATTAATCCAACTACCGACTCATCAACAGAGTAAGAAAAGGTGACATTGATAGAGTCGCCTGCTTCGTATAGATATCCAGATAATCCAGCATCTAAACTAGTTAAGTTTGAAATGCTTAAATCATAATTAAATTTACGTGTATAAGTGCCCGCAGGAACAACAGTTGGTGAAAGACCAGTAATTTCATAAGCGTTTCCACTGCTCGCATCGTAAATACTTACCACCGCAGATGTTGGAGACAAAACACTGCCAAAATCTACAGTTGAATTAAAACTTGCGTATTCAAAACTCTCAGTTGTATTGCCAATTACTGAGTGTACAGATCCCATGATGGTATCCCCTACCATAGCTCTATCTGCTCTTACCTTATTCATATCTAAATTTCCAGAGTTGTCTGCAAGTCCATTTATATCATTGTCTGGGCTACCAAAGTTCGTTCTGGAAACATCAAAATCTATTACTCTTAAAGTGTTGCAATTTCCACTTGGACAATGAAGGTAAGCTGAAACTTGAATGTTGCAATCCAATTGAATTTCACAAGTATTTGAACAAGTAGTGTCTGGAATAAAGTAAACATCCATGTTTACATTTTTCCAACCAGCTACTCCACAGACACCCATTAAGTTTAATATCATTTCACTCTGAACAAGGTTAAAAGGTTCAGGAGTGAAAAACTTAGCTACGACAGTTCGTGTGTTGGAATCGTATGTAATTTCATTGTCATCCCAAACGATTCCATTGCTCTTGAAATCCAAGCTTTGATAAACCAAATCTTGGTCCAATACAAATACAGCTTTGTAATGCGCTCCCTCACCATGAGGCAAGTTGTTTTCAAAACTGGATAATAAGAATTTAAAATCTTCCGCTTCGCCTGAGATTAAATCAAGAGGTGTTTCAGTGAATATATTAAGGTCTTGCTCGTTTTCTTCTTGACCGACAATGAAAGTATCGTATAAAAGCACATTGCAAATGTCTGTATATTCTATTTCACTTCTCCATCCTTTTACAGCATCATTGTTGCAAGTTTGAATGCAACAAGGAATTGCATCCCAATTTACATAAACGACATCACCTGGCTCAATAGTTGGAATGGTAAAAATCAACCTTCCTTTTGGTGCATTTCCTAAGCAAGCGTAAGAATCTGTATTTGGACTTACAATGGCGTTTATGTTGTTTGGATATATTGGAGTACCATTCACCCCTACCCTATAATTTAAAGACGCTTCATCAAATCTAGAATAAATAGATTCATTGTAAACATAACCTAAAGACTTAAAAATATCGATTTCAATTTGAGAAGCAACACCGCTTCCTACATTGGTAATAATTAATTCTTGTTCAAAACTATTTCCATAACCAAAACAAGAGCTAAAGCTTTCATTGGTTGAAACTGTTAAACTAGGACTTTGAAAATCTAAAGTTATATTCGCATAGGTTGTCGAAGAGGAAGAAATGTAAGGAAGTTCGCAACCCCAATGAACTTTAAGTGAAGAACTGACCGTAATATCTGTGCAGCTGGTTCCTGCTAAAGTTTCTCTAACAACGATGGATTCATTTTGGTCTAGGAAATTATCACCATTTCCAATGCCACTAAAATCTGATCCCGAAAGAAATATTGTGTCATTAACAAGAGTTCCAATATCAACACCTGTAAGCGTTAAGCTTGGATCGTTTATAACATCGGTTATAAATAGATAGTCTGTTTTTCCAATTCCACCATTAATGATGGTAAGATCTCTGACTGTGGAAGATCCGCTAATCATGCTTTGACTAGTCGGTAATGCACTCAAGATGCTAAGAGCCGGAGCTAAAATATTAAAACTGCTGCTGATCTCTGTTTCAGATCCACCTGCAAAGTTAACTGTCAACTCGTGTCTAAACACGCCTCCATTGTCTTGAAACAATACCGCATTGTTATCTGCTTGATAGTTAAGCGTGAATTTCAAGCTGTCTCCAACCGCTAGGTTGTTGGACTGAAAAATCAAATTATCACTTGAACTAACATTTACTTCAGACAACCCATTGTTTGTAATTTCAAGCAAGGAAGAATTGTTGTACTCAATACCACCTGGTAGCGAAAGCACATATTCTGGATTGCTCAAAATATTAGTAGAAATATTGGTTATTGTTATGGTCAACAAGTCTGCCTCTCCGCATACTTCTATTTCAGGATTGTTATCAAAAATAAATTCCAAGTTTTGGGCCGAAATAAAAATATTGGTGAATAGTAAAGTAAAAATTAAAATCGTTTTCATACCAATCACAGTGTAAAAAGCATGCCCGTTCCTAATCAACTGTTAGTCAAACATTTATTTTTTACAATGATCAAATATTTTCTCGATTTTGGAAAGGATTCCGTGATCTGTAATTAAATCAATATTTAATGATGAACATTCCTTAGAAATCCCCCAATATGGATTGATGTGTAAACGATTTTGGCTCAAAAATCAAATTCAAATACTCATTGATTCAATACTGTCTAATTGAAACCTTTAAAAATCTAAAACATCGGTAGAATGCAAAAAATGCCATAATGGAATTGTTTCCATTATGGCATTTTTCCTTGCCTTTATCTTTGCCTTTATCTTTGCCTTAATCTTTGCCTAAAGCTTTGCCTAAAGCTATGTATCTAATTATTAGTTGGTGCTTTCCTTTTTGCTTGTGCCTTAAAGACTTGTGAATTAAAATGAAGAAGAAAACTCTAATTAACAAGTTTTAAATCAGCTCTATTCTAACACGTAAACAGTCTTAAATATTGACTTAATCATTTTTAGTGAAATAGCCTTCATTCGATATGGCATCATCACTTACAACTATACTTCCGTCTTTAAACCAAACTTCTGCATAGTTTCCGTCAGCATACTGTTTTTGAATATTACCTCCATGCGTTTCAGCACCAGAACACCAGTTCTTATTTACTTCAGGAGACTTTCCATTGGTTTGATTGTAAGAACCTAGTTTAAAGAACAGCCCCTCATCAGCATAAGCATTTTTTCGCTCCACTCCGTCTTGACCTATAGGGACGAATAAATTTTGAGTTTGCTCAGGAATATCTGCACTGGTTGTATATTCTGATTCGATTAGGTTTTTGGTAAATGTTTTGGTTTTATGCCCTTCACTGGTAAATTTCAAGTTCATAATTCCATCCTTAACCTCAATTTCATAAGTCAATTCTTCCCCCAATTCAATGCCATCTTTTGGTTCTTCCGGGTAGGTATTTGCTTCAGTACCAACAACAGAAAAATCATGTCCCCAAACAGCCGTTGAATAATCCCATCTTCCAGAATTGTCATCGCCAGCTGTATTTATTTCATAATGCCAAAAAATCGAACCTTTTTTATGACCAGGGAATTTCTTGTAAAATATTTTAAGTGGTTCGTTTTCATGTCCATCTGCACTATGAATCTGACCGATGACCAAAGAATAAGAAGCGGCGACACGAGCATCGCCAGAAGTCGATACATTCATTACTTTGAGTGTAGCTTTTAATTTTGCATCCGTCAATGGAGACCACTTTTTCAATTGGGCCAATTCTGTTCTGCAATTGTTTGACGTTCCATGAGTATCCCCAGCATTGGGTGCCTTGTAAACGACCCAATTCCTTTTGCCATCACTCGTAGAATAAAAGAAATCTTTGTGCTCAAAATTATTCGCTTGACCAGCATTTGAACCATCACCTAAAATCAAATTCCAATGATCAAAAAACGGAATAACCTCGCTTGGATAAACAGTTTTTGCCACTTCTTTTTTCGCTTCTTTTTTCGCTTCTTTTTTGGAGGACTCTTTTTTACCAGGTTCTTTAGTCGTATTAGAACAACTACTCAGCATAAGGAATATTCCAAGGAGCGAGATGGTTGATATTGAGCTGATCGTTTTTACATTCATAATTTTTTGTTTCTTAAAATCCTTTTTCAATTCGTTTTTCTAGATTTAATATAAAAATGATTAAGCAAATAAGAAAGAATTAAAACAGTAATCTTATACAATGTTGATTATTTGTTTTCATACTTTTCAAAAATTGGGCCTTGAAATGCTGTCCAAAAACAGGCCTTTTGGCCTGAATATTTGAGGCTCTTATTTGTCCAAGAATTACAAGTATTGAAAACATTGTATCTTCCTTTTGCTTCATAAAATGCATCTAACTCTGTTTTATTTGCTGAGGTTATTATTTGAACAAAATTGTTTTCATTGTCTACATCAAAACTATTCTTAATGTACTCAATAAGTCGACCATACTGTTCTTTACTGATTTCTATCTTTTTACAACTTTCACTTTCAATCATATTTTTATAGTAAGTAGCATGAATGGCTGTTCCACTTATTCCAACTGTGGCCTTTAATGCTGTACTTAATTTAAGTTCGGACCAAGATGGTGTGTTCAGGTAAAAACCTTTGTCTCCCCAACCCAAAGCCAAGTATTTGTATTGACTGGTGTCGATAGAAGAATTCAAAAAATTCAAACTTGAGAACCAATTCTCTTGAGCTGTATTTGTCGGCACAACGATGTCCGAATGAATGCCATTGGTCAATATATAAACAACAATCTCATTTGGAGCAGAGGCCTCTTCCGCTATGCTAACCTTTGACAATAGAAAGGCTGATAAAAAGTAAAGTAAAATAAAGGCTACAAAAAACAATAGGCCTTTTAAGATTTTTAATAACAACTTTCGAATCATTTGTTCGTGTTTGATTTATACTAACTACTGGCGCTTGGTCAAGGCAATAACTTATCTCTTTCTTCCGGACTTGGCATTCGACACAGGTCTTTCTTACCAAACCATTTGTATCGATTTGCTGAAATGAGTGCATAAATTTTATCCCTTATAAACTTGGGTACAATTTTAAAAACCAGAACTAATTTATACATACCACCGATGGAAGCTAAAGCATGAATAACTCCGTCTGATTCAACGTAGGTCTTATCTCCTGTTTGAAAAACTATGGAATTGAGATTTTCTAAATATTTTGAATCTACTTGAGCCTTGGCAGTTTCCCCTTGGAGTGAGGCAAACTGTAAGCTGTCATTTCTATCCTCAGCCATCATAAAGTTGATTAATCCGTTGCACATACTACAAACACCATCAAAAAACAACAGACCACTTTGCTTAGGTTTAGATTTGAGCCAATTCGAATCAAAAGTGAACCAATGAATCATTAACATACCAATTGTCAAATCAGCAAAATCTACAATTAAAAGTATGCCAAGGTGCATCATGATCATCGCCAACCAAATCCACTTTCTAGTAGGAGTAAAAAGTGCCAATGGCAAGAATGCCATTTCAATAAACAAGACGCCCCATGTTTTAATTTTGAGCACTTCCATTGGTAACTGCGCCATCCAATCTCTCAACCAAGAGGCTCTAGCGAGTGGATTTTCAAGTAAGTGAAAGATAGCGGTTCCATCTTTCCAACTAGGCGCTAAGAATTTATCAAATCCACTAATGCTATAGCCGATGGCCATAATTGCCCAAGCACCAAAAAATAGAATACCAGGCATTTCCCATTTAACTATTTTGTTAGATTGAGTTACAGACAAGGGTTCACCTTTAGGGATAACTGCACAAGCTAAAAGAAGCCATCCAACATATGGAATACCTGGATTAAGTATCAGATTGTTTCTATCGAATAAAGAGGCCCATCCATACCAAAGTAAAACTGAAACCATCGGTCTTTGAAATCCAATGAGAAAACAAAAACTCAGTATTGCAAGAAAAGCAATATACAATGTAACGCTCGTTGCAGAACTCGCTAGGTTCAGGATGTTTGGGAAATAGCCATAAGTTAGATTGGCAGAAGGATCGGGCAACATTCCAATATTGCTCCACATCTCCGAAGCATAGGGCAATAAGAAAATGAAATGAAACAATAGGTAAGTACCTAATATTATTCTAAACAGAGAAAACTGATATGGGGAATACCTTTTCATTTGCATTCCGTTTTGAATGTCCATTCATCACTTTTCCCTTTTGTTCTCGTTTTGATGAACAATAAAAAGCTTTCCTTATCAATTTCCAATTCCAATTCGTTCGTTAATATATCATTGCATAGCCCATAATTAAGAATGGGATCCCACATCGTTTTAGGAAGCATAGGGCCACCTGCAATGGCCGCACCTAATATATTTCGACGATTGTATGGGCCTTTTAATTTTGAGTATAACTCAGGAGTGATCTTTACTTTTTCTAAGGAACCATCGTCTTTTGTCCATTGAAAATAAAAATCGGCAGCGAATCCTTCAACTCCATTTACTTCTGTAAATACAATTGGTAAAGGCGAAGCTGAAGTCAATATTCCTAAGTGTCTTATTATCTCAATTTGAGATAAGTATCCAATGGTTTGTAACAATCCTATTGCGATAACTAGGTAATACAAAATCTTTCGCATCTATTCTGATTTGTATGGGTCGTTAACGTTTTTAAAAGTTAACATCTCTTTTAATTTCTTTTCTCTTTCTGGCTTGAAACCACAAGTCATGTCTCTTTCTCTTGGATTTTCAAAGGTGCCAAAAAGCATGTCCCAAATTGGCAAATCCGAAAAATTATTATAATGCTTTGATCTTTGATGATGTATGCGATGCATTTCAGGCCTTTGAAAAAAATAACCCATCCAATGTGGCGTCTTAATGTTCATGTGGTAAACATATTCACCGATAGAAGCCAATAAAATACAATAAGCTGCAGATTCAACAGTAAGCCCTAAAATTAAAAAATTAATGGACCCAATTAAGATAGAATTGCAAATGATCTCAAGAGGATGCTTGTAAAAAGATGTAATGGTTTCTATTCGCTGCGGGCTGTGATGAAGCTGATGAAAGGCCAACCACAAAAAATTAACGGTATGTCTCCATCTGTGCCACCAATAAAAAACAAAAGTTATAATAAAATAAGCTATCAAACCGCCCACTAATTCACTTACGTGAGCAGATAAAGAAAACAAGGAAAACTTTTTTAGCCAAATATCCCAAGTATAGCCACCCAATATCACAACACCCAGTTGTAGGATATTGATAAACAATACTCTTGCCCACCATCCTTTTACATGGGGTAATTTTTGATCTGGAATGATCCGTTCTAAGATCATAAGAAATACACCAATGCCGATAATAATAGGAATCATAACTAAAAGTAATTATTTAAGTTCAGAAAATATTGACTTTGACTAAAATAACAAGCTGATTGTTTGTTAGGCATTATTCAATTGTAATCGTTGACTCGAATTCACAATCCCCCGATTTGACATCCGAAAGCGTCGTATTATTCTTCCAAAGCGGTATTCACCAAGCGACACTTCTGTGAATCATTTATCGATAGAGAAGCCTCCAAAATGGCAAAAACGTACATAGGAAGTAAAAATGATAACTAGAAGCAATAATGAAATTTTTACCCCGAGTTTCATTGTTATAAACTTAAAACGGAGCACCTATATTTTGTTAACTTCCAAATCACAAGAATAAATTTCTAATTAGGAATAAACTCCCAAAAATCCTTGTAAATAATTGTTTCGGTATTTTCTGAAGAATTTTCATTAGGTCGATTCACACCAAGTCCCATAAATGCTCGACCATTGACAACAATGGATACACCACCAGCTCTTTCAACGCAATTTATTATCCCATTTTCATCTGCTTGAGTTGGATTATTTTGACGTGTCCACCAGTTAATATCGGGTTCATATTTGTAAAAATCAGATTGACTTCCAACTCTGATACCGAATTCATTAGCAAATTCTCCATAACCCATCCCCAAAAAGGCTTCGTCATTGATTACAAAGGAAATCATTTCTTTCCGATCCAAACCCAAACTACTTTCACCTTTGAATATACCTTTATAAACAGAGGTCATATTTTGCAAATCGTATTCTATGATACTTTCATCATTTTCATAGAACGACATATCACCACCTACAATATAGGCCATATCATTCAGAACAAAACTAGTTGAATAAGAGCGGTTAGGATTTATCCCCTGATTTAGATCTAAAAGTTGCCATTCATTGTTAAGTGCATTAAACTCCATAAAGCCCTCATTTGTATTTCCAACTCCACAACCAATATAAGCTTTGTTATCAATTACAAAGGAAGAAACACCTCTGCAACCTTTCGAATATTCTTCTGGAGTAAATTCATTTGCTGGTCCATAGCCATTGTGTATCCAAGTATCCATTGATTGATCATATCGCCACAATGCATTACAATACACATACCCAACATTATTAATCACAAAACTTGAAGGTCCACTTGATGAAAAGGGCGCTTCATTCTTTTGAACCCAAGAGTCAAACTCAGGATCATATTCCCAAACTTCAGAATAAAATTGATTCGGATTCTTGCCAACGATATAGCCTTTGTTATTTATAGAAAACCCTGTTGCGTTCATTAATCCATCTCCTGGAAAATCTCCCAGCTTATTCCACGTTCCAGGCCGGGTAGTAAATATTATCTCATCGGAATAAAAATATTGATCGTATATTTTTAGAAAAGCCCTTGCATAATATGTTGTATTGGTAAGTAAGTTCTCTGAAGTCACAACGAATTGATTTAAAATCAAATCTGTTCCCTTACTAATAATCATTGAACTTTCATCTTCAATAGAATTAACATTAGTTGTGGAATAAATAAAACCATGGTCTTGTAAATGAGTTCTAAACATGTCCTCATCTTCAACAGAAAAGTCCGTGACCAAAAATGAAGGTCGACAATCGACAAAAATAAAAGAAGTATTGGTAAAAGAAGGAGTTATATCAATAATATCCGGTTCTTTTTCACCACATGAAAATATTGAAAAAATTGCTAAACACAGCAAAAAACGACTAAAGAGATTCATAAGTATTTGTATTAATTCTTCAATGATTCATTAAACATTCTCAGGTTATCCTACAAACATAATAAATTTGGAATTAAAAACACGATGCTGCCATTATGGCTAAGGAAGAAGGATTTATTTCATCTATTTCAGGCTTTGTTAATTCAATCTTTCAGGTAAAATATCGATTCCCAATAATCCGGAGAGTTCTCTTTGAAGCACCAATAGCTGTTGGTGAACATTGATCAATTTTCTTAGTTCTGTTGAATCAGACTCAGTTTTCATCTTCATTGAATTGGCAGAAAGGAGCTTCGTCAAATGTTTTAACTTGAACCGATTGAGTAAATAGACAATGTTGTCTTTGAAATTATCATCGGCCTTTTTTACAATTATGCTGTGGCGAATTTCCCAATTCTCACTTATTTCATGAGCCCTAAAGGTCAATTCCGTACATAAAGCTGAAATTTCATCCTTTGCATGTTCAGTGAAGTGACGGTTGGTTAACAAACGCCCTTCTTTGATCGCCATTCTGTATTCAGATAGCACTTCCATACAAAGTTGATTATTGAAAGTCAAATTAGAAGCCTCCAACTGATCACAAATAAATTCTGCAACGTATTTATAATCATCAATTTTCTTTTCTCCATAACAGAAAAGCACTTGAACAATTTCACGCTCTAACAACTCTAATGTCTCATCAAAATTCAGCCATTTATTGCTTTGTCTTTGTTCTTCTGGATACTGCTCGACAGGAAGGTCGGGAATTTCAAACTTTTTAGGAGCAGCCCTTTTATTTTGATAATCCGCAAACTTGTTTTGCTTTATTTTATTGACCTCATTGATGATCACTTTTTCACCGACTTCCAATAAAACACTGCACTCTTTGATGTACAAAACTCGCTTAATAGGATCTGGAATTTTAGCAATTGTTTCAACAATACTTTTAATCAGTCCCGCCTTTTTAATTGGATCATTTTGTGCTTGTTCGAGCAACAAAGTGGTTTTAAAGAAAACAAAATCTTTGGCTTGTTCTTTTACAAACTCCTCAAATCCAGCCTTGCCAGTTTTTCTGATAAATGAATCCGGATCATCACCATCTGGCAATAAAACAACACGAACATTCATGTCGGCCTCCAAGATCATGTCAGTTCCACGCAAGGCCGCATTTACACCAGCAGCATCTCCATCATACAAAACCGTAACATTGGGCGTAAATCGCTTTATTTTTCTTATCTGATCTACCGTCAAAGATGTACCCGAAGAAGCGACTACATTTTCTATGTCAGCTTGATGCAATGAAATTACATCGGTGTATCCCTCCACCAAATAACAGTTGTCATTTTTTCGAATGGAATTTAAGGCAAAATTCATTCCATACAATTCCTTGCTTTTGAAATATATTTCAGACTCAGGTGAATTTACATATTTGGGGATCTTTTTGTCCGCCGAAAGGGTCCTTCCTGCAAAAGCTATGACCTTGCCTGAAATACTATGGATTGGAAACATAACCCTGGCTCGCATAAAATCATAATACCGCTCATTCTTCTTTCCTAGCAGTCCAACCTTCTGCATCAAATCAGGCTTGTAGCCTTTTGAGGTTGCGTGGTCTCGAAAAGCCTCAAAACTGTCATTACTGTATCCCAGCTGAAACTTTTCTATGATGTCTTTTCTAAATCCTCTTTCAACAAAATAACTCAATCCTATATTCTTGCCTTCGTCTTTGTTGAGCAGATTATCGGTGAAATACTTTTGAGCAAAATCGTTGATGATGTAAAGACTGTCATGCAATTGTTGCTCTTCTCTCGCTTCTTCGGTATTGACTTCGGCTATTGGAATCCCATACTTTTTGGCCAATTGTCGCAAGGCCTCCGGATAAGACAAGTGATCATGCTCCATGATGAATTTCACGGAATTCCCAGCTTTACCACATCCAAAACACTTGAATATCCCTTTGACTGGAGAAACGGAGAAGGATGGCGTCTTTTCATTGTGAAAGGGACAAAGCCCCAACATATTGGTGCCCCGTCTTTTCAAGGTTACATACTCTCCTACCACATCTTCTATCCTTGCGGAATCATGAATGGCTGATACGGTTTCTGGTGGAATCAAATTAAAAAGATTTTAGATTTTAGTTACTAGACATTTTTCAAATTAGATGGGTTAAAACCCAATCCTAGAAATATTTTACCCATTCAGAATATGCTTATTGTTAATGGATAACAAAATAAATTTTGGCTAGTACTTGAGTTTTAGGTACCGGATTTTAGGTTTTTCTTGAAATTCGAAACATTTTATTTATTTTTGAAAACATTCGAATCTGGTCGACACCTCAATAACATCTATTAGAGAGTTCCTTTAAAACCCAAAAGGAGGCAAAGCCTCACGACCCAAAAGCTCAGAGCGTCCGAAGGCTCGCTGCGACCCAAAACCCAAAACCAAACCCCAAAATAACCACAATCATTCCATTCTCAAAACTTCCAAAGGAGATTTACTCAAAATTCCAGCGCTATTTAACATACCAATTAAAACGGTCAATCCTGTAATAACGATGTAGATCATAAAAATCGGAAGGATTCCAGGGATAAAAACCATTTTAAAAGAATACATGGCCAATAACCAACAGGCCAATAAAGCGAGCAGAATGCCGGACAAAGAAGCCAAACTACCGAGTATAAAATACTCAACAAAATAGATCGTCAATATCTGTTTTCTGGTGCCTCCAATGGTTCTCAATAAAACACTCTCTTTGACCCTTTGGTAACGACTGATTATTACTGACCCAACTAGAATCAACAATCCAGTGATAATGCTGAATAAGGCCATAAACCGTATTACAAAGGAAACCTTATTCAATAAATCCTCCACTGTTTTTAAAATCAAACTCAAATCAACAGCTGAAACATTGGGAAATTTAGTAACCACACTTTGTTGGAATTTAGCCGAAACCTCGTTGTTAGGAACGCGGGTAACCAACACATTTGTGAAAGGTGCTTCTTCCAATACACCCAATGGGAAAATGATGAAAAAGTTGGTTTGCAATTTTGTCCAATCCACCTTCCTGATACTGGTAACTATGGTTGAAATGAGCGTGCCGTGCACATCAAAAACCAATCGATCTCCAAGTTTCAAATCCATCAAGTTTTGATAACGTTCCGCTATCGATACTGGAACATCTTCGAAGCCTTCAAAGTTTCCTGTAAATTCCCCCTCGGTGAGCGATTCTGATTCCACCATTTCACCCCTGAAAGTTACTCTCGCTTCTCTATTCAACATGCCTCTTGAAACATCATTGTCCGGATCTTCTGACAGCTCCTCAATTGATTTTCCATTCAATTCATTCAATCGCATTGTTATCAAAGGTACTTTCTGAATAATCGGTAGTTCAAATCCTGCAGCCATCTCCTCCAATTCCTCGGCTTGATCTTTTTGTATGTCAAACAAAATCATATTGGGCTGATTCCCGGTCCCGGCAAATTCGACCTGACTAATCAGTAAATCCTGGGTAAAAAATAAAGTACTGATCAAGGCTGTTCCCAATCCAATACAAGTAACCAGAATCAAAGTTTGGTTATTGGGACGGTATAAATTCGACAAGCCTTGACGAAGTACATAAGGAAACCTCGAAGGAAAAAACTTTTTCACTGCCCAAATTATCAAGGCTGAAATTCCAATCAGAATCCCTAATGAGAATATTAAAAAACCACAGAATAAAAGCACACTTTTAAAATCCCGAATTTGAAAATAGGCAAAGCCGGCTATAAAAATTCCGATCAAGACCAAAACACCCATTCGCAAAAAATCAAAACTATTTTTAGCACCATCAGATTCTCTCAAAGTGTTTAATGGTGAAATGTTACGGATTGACAACAATGGCCAAAGCGCAAAAAGTATGGAAACTATGATTCCAGTAATGATTCCCAATAAAATACTAGACCATGAAATTTTCATGACCACATCGACCGGCAAGAAGCTTGAAAACACGGTAGGCAAAAGCATTTGAATGCTGCTACCCAAAATGGCTCCTAGAATAGATCCGATGATCCCCATGGCTAAAATTTGAATCAGAAAGACAGAAAAAGATTGCCAACCAGTCATTCCAATGCAACGCAAAACAGCAACCGTTTTGACCTTGCTTTTGATGTAAACATGAATCGAACTTGCCACCCCAATACAGCCCAATAAGAGGGCTAAAAAAGCAACCAGATTTAAAAACTTATTGGCAAAAGAAAAAGCATCAGCTACGTCTTCTTTTCTCTTTTGCACGGTTGTAAATCTCAAATTATTTTTCTTCAACTGTGGCTTTACCTCTTCTATTAAAGCCGCTAATTTCTCAGAATCTTCCACTTTATAATAGGCCAAATTTTCTATTCGACTCCCTTTTTGAACCAAACCTGTTTGTTCAAGGTATCTCTTTGGAATAAAAACAGCTGGTGCCACAGCGGAACCAAAACCTGTTTGCCCAGGAACGCCCAATAAAGAGCCAGAAACTTCAAATTCTAGCGCTCCAATTTTTACAATATCCCCAACTTCAACACCAAATTGAATCATCAGCGTTTTGTCAATCACAGTTGCTTGTTTTTTTCTGAATTCCGTGGCAGCTGAGCTTGGATTTGTTGACATTTTACCATAGTACGGAAAATCTCCTTCCAAAGCGCGAATGGCTACAAGTCTTGTGTCACCAGTTTTGGGAAACAAGATCATGGAGGCAAAAGAAACCTCGGTCGATTGCTCGGCTTCAATGCTTTCACCCAGACTTTTTATAATGGCCTCTTGTTCAGGAAGCAATGGTTTGGATGAAAATACTCTTAGATCAGCTCCCAATAATTCCTTGGATTGGGATTCAATATTTTCTCTTAAATTGGCATCAAAAGAGTTGATAGCCACCAATGCAGCTATGCCCAAAATGATGGAAGAAGCGAAAAGAATTAATCTGCCTCGGCTCCTTCTACTTTCCCGCCAAGCCATTTTAAAATACCAGCCTATGTTCATACTTGATCTGTTGAAGCGTAAAGTGTAGGATCATTTGCTATGCCCTCATTAATTTCATCCGACAAAATTTTTCCACCTTTCAAACGAATGACTCTTTGTGTCTTTTTTGCCAATTCAAGATCATGAGTTACCAAAATCAAAGTCGTCCCCAATTCACGATTTATTTCAAACAAAAGGTTTTCCACCAAGGCTCCAGTGGAATCGTCTAAGTTCCCTGTAGGTTCATCAGCAAACAAAATTTTAGGACTGTTACAAAAAGCTCTGGCCAAGGCCACTCTTTGTTGCTCCCCTCCAGACAATTCCGAAGGATAATGTTTTGCTCTGTCTTTCAATCCTACCCTAGCCAAAAGATCGCTGGCGATTTTTCTTACATTTTTTGCTCCTTGCAATTCCAATGGAACCATTACATTTTCTAGCGCTGTTAAAGTTGGGATCAGCTGAAAATTCTGAAACACAAAACCAACGTCCTTGTTTCTCAATATGGCTCTTTCATCCTCATTCAAATTGTTTAGCTTTGTTCCATTCAGAACTATTTCACCACTAGAAGGCTGGTCAAGGCCAGCACATAGTCCCAGCAATGTGGTTTTTCCACTTCCTGATGCCCCAACAATAGAAACACTTTCTCCAGGCATTATATCAAAATTGATATTGTCCAGGACTGTCAAGCTTAATTTGTTATTAGAAAAGTGTTTGGAAAGATTTTTTACCGATAAAATTGAATTCATTAATATTTCTTTAATAGCTTCGTTGATTGTTAGAATTTAGATACAAGACTTTACCAGTTTAATTGAATAGTACAACAGATCACTAAAAGTCCCTAAACCATCTATACTAACTGACAATAATCTTTTGAAATTTGTTCGATTTTCGTGAAATTTTAACCTTATTTATAGCTTATTTCTATTTGAGATAAAATCTGAATCGATTTCAAAATCAAACACTACTTTTTATTCTTTTTGGATGGAATAAAAACAAAATGTCCGCGTTTAAAATGTAAAGCCCAAATAAAAAATGAAATTACGATATTTATCCATTTTAATACTCTTTGTTTGTCTTGTTTCGTGTAATTCGGACAATGGTGCAACTGCCAGTAAAGCGGCTGATCAAACGGCTGACACCAAACCAAGTCCTTCAAAAGTAGAAAAGAAATCAAAAAGCAAGACCATTGTCTTTTTCGGAGACAGTCTTTCGGCAGGCTTGGGCTTGGACAAAGAAAAAGCCTTCCCCAATTTAATCCAAAAGAAAATTACCGAAGCCGATTTGGATTACAAGGTTGTCAATGCAGGTTTAAGTGGCGAAACCACAGCTGGTGGGCTGAGACGAGTGGACTGGATTTTGAAGCAAAAAATCGATGTTTTTGTTTTAGAGTTGGGAGGGAATGATGCTTTGCGTGGACTTCCAACGGAAGATACTTACAAAAACCTGAACGGCATTATTGACAAGGTCGAAACAAAATACCCTGAGGCTAAAATATTGCTGACTGGGATGGAAGCCCCTCCAAACTTGGGATCGGATTTCACAAAAAGATTCAGAGAAAATTTCCAAAAGATTTCAAAAGACAGAAATATAAAATTACTTCCCTTTCTATTAGATAAAGTAGCTGGAGAAACAGATTTGAATCAAGCAGATGGAATTCATCCAACTGCAGAAGGACATGAAATTATTGCAGGGACGGTATGGGAGTATTTGCGTGAAATGTTGTAGATCATTTGAAAAGCCCTTGGCTTTTGGCCTTTAGCCGTTGGCTCTTTTTTCTGATATTCTTTGCGTCATAGCGCCTTAGCCTCTTAGTGTTAAAATAAAATTCCATTGACCTACATCATTCAATTTGTGCTTTTGGTTTTCCTGAAATTTTAGAGAAAACATAACCACTCAACATGGCCAATAAAAAGGATGGAGCAAGCACATCGAGTTTTTCAAAATAAATACCAATAGAATCAATGTTTTGAACGCCAAACTTGAAGATTGGGACACATAAGAAACCGGTTATCATAGACGCAATTGCACCTGTCTCGTTGTATCCTTTCCAGAAAAGACTCAATATAATTACAGGGCAAAAAGTTGCGGCAATTCCAGACCAACCAAAAATTACAAACCAGAAGACGGTCCGATCAGGGGTTAGCATTGCAACGGCCATTGCAACGGCAAAAGCAAGTAAAGCGATCGCTAAAGTTGTAAACTGCGAGAAGCGCCCAAGCTCTTCATCTTTCAAGTCTGGTCGCTTTATTTTTTGATAAAAATCTCTTGTGATTGCACTAGAAGCCAAAATCAAAAGTGAATCAATGGTGGACATAATGGCTGAAAGTATAATGGCAATATAGATGGCAATGATGACGGTAGGAAAAACATTTTCAATCAATCTGATGATCACTTCTTCGCCTCCTGTCCCAAGCATCGCAACAGGGTCTTGACCTTTTGCTGTTAAAATATATCTACCCAACAGTCCAATGGTAACTGCTGCTGCATCTGTTAACAAGGTAAATATTAATGCAACCCATTTTCCACGATCCAGTTCCATTTCATTTTTTATTGAAATAAAACGCACATATATCTGAGGAGAACCTAAAAAACCCAAACCGATCATTGCAAAGCCCAAGATGGTCACCAGATTGATAAGCGGATCAGGATCACTGCCCCATATTTGAACCAAACCGGGATCAATTGCTGCCAAGCCAGAAAAAATTTCTCCTTTGTTTTCTATGCTCCACCAAGCAACAATCGGCAAAGCAACTAGACCCAAAAGCATCAATATGCCTTGGAACAAATCTGACCATACCACGGCTACAAAACCGCCAAAGAATATATAAGCAAGGACAATGAGAAAACCTAAAAACGCCCCCAAAAAGTAATCAACACCCAATAAAGAATCAAATGCTTTTCCCGTTGCATCAATTTGAGCGCTCACATAGATTACTACAAAGACCGATAAGGCTGTCGCTGCAATTATTCTCAGCGTATGAGTTTTGGAATTAAAATGAGCATCCAAAAAATCTGGTATCGTAATTGAATTGTATTTATCCGTCAACCTTTTGAATGGTTTGGCCATGAAAAACCAAGAAATTCCAACCCCCAATAATTCGCCTAAAACAACCCAATAGGCTGAAACTCCTGCAATGGCTCCCATTCCAGTCAAACCCAAAAGTAACCAACCTGATTCACCCGTGGCACGAGCCGAAAAAGCAACCGCCCAATAGCCTAAATTTTTACCTCCAACAAAAAAATCGCTCAAACCATTTATTCTTTTGGAAGCAAACAAACCGATTCCAAAAAGAATGGCAAAATAGATCCCTAAAACGATTAATTTTATCAGCATATATTGTTTTTTTTGGACTTTTAGATTTTTGGTTTCTCCCTCCGGTCGAAAGAATTTTGGACCTTGGTTTCTGCCAAAGGCCAATAGCTAAAGGCCAATGGCTCTTAATCACCCTAATTCTCCTCTCGACGAAAGAGAAATCTCATCTTTTATTCATCTACTTCCTTTCTCTCAAAAAGTCCTCTTCCCTCAAAAACATTTCATCCAACTGTTCCAATCGCAGTACCAAAAAGTCTTTCATCAATTTCACTTCGGCATCAAAATCATTGTCGTCATAGTACAATTTATGATTGTCTGGCCATATTTTAGAATTGTATGGTAGTGCTTCTTTTATACTGGCTTCATTTGAAGCCAGCATTTCATTAAAATGATTCATGGTGAAAATTTTCTTTCGTAGAATTTTGTATTTATTCTTCAATTTATTCTTGTAGTCAGGAATTTCAAGCAGCCTTTTAAGTAAAATATTGTTTTCAATTTGTATGGTCTTCTTCAACATGTTTTTTTCACCATCACCATCTCTTCCGAAGCTATGATCTGCATCCCAAATAGAAATATTGTATGCTTGTCCTGACTTCTGTCTGTACAAGAAAAAATTCTTGACCAGGCCATCGGCATTATTACTCAACAATAAGTACAGATGCCAGTCAATGACATTTTCAATCTTAACTTTTTTTGAAATTTCATTCTGAAAACTTTGATCATCACTTTTTAAAAGGAAGCTTCGAAATTCATCCATTTCATTGTTAAAGCGGATGGAATCCTTTTTGGGATAATTTAGAAACCATCGGGTATCATTTTTCAATTCGTATTTGCTCAACCTTTCTACAGTTGTAAAAATTGGTGGGTCCTTAAAAATTACCGCCATTGAATCCCGAACATCCAAGTTGAGGTTTTCCTCATTTAGGCGCTCCATCATAACATAAAGCCCCATGTACTTTTCATTGACAAAAACCTGTGCATATTCACAAAGTGTGGCAAGGTTTTCAGGATTCATTTCACGAAACAAATCATAAGAAAATTTATGCCTCATGAATGTTTTGTCGATAAAATTGGCGTTGAGAATCCATTCCGTGTCAGATGGCAGGTTTCCAAAAAATTCTCTTTGGTTGGTGTTCAATGTATAAGACCGCTTTTCGTAGCTTGCAGAAAGGCCTCCACGGCGACGGATTTTGCCCTTTCCTGTTGATTTCATCCTTTTGTACCTAAAATCCCATTTACTGGCTATTTTCTCCTCATAGGGGATTTCATCATTGGTTGAAATTAAGAAAACTGGCAGACCCAAATCAATAATTTCTTTCTTGAAGGCATCAGTTTTCACAAATTGGCAAGAAGCCAAGATCATTATGACGCAAATTACTGATAGTCCTGCTTTTGTTTTCATAATTTTTATTCGGCATTTCAATACAAGAAAATTGTCTTGTATTTTTACAAAGCCCAGAACTTGACTGAATTAGCCAGAATTGGGGTTTAGGATCTCAACTATCCATTTTCAATGCTTGGATAAAAAAAAAATCTTAATTTAGCGTTCCGTTTTGAAATTGGTCCAGCTATTCTGACCATTTAATCCCAGCCTATAATCCTAATTTAAGCAATCTGAAATGAAAAGGACAAGAATTGATATACTAATTGGTTTATGCTTCATTTTTATACTGCTGCAATCTTGCACACCCAAGGGAGTTAACAAGAATTTTCTAGATCTAAGTGACAAGCTTTCGCTAGACCCAAGTGCACATAAAAACAATTGCAAAGATGTGCTTAACTATATCCCTGATCCCAACCACCCTGAGCAAACACCAATAAGAAATGTAAGGTTGAATTTTCACATTATGAACAGTTCAGACAAATCGATGAATTTTGATGAGGAACTTGGAGTCGAGTACGTTCATTCATTGATTGAACGATCCAATTATCTGCTTGAAAACAACAATAAAATGTGGTTGCCGAAAGGAGTTGACAAATACTTGCGTCCCACAAGATTTCGCTACGAATTGGCCTCAAATGGCCCGAACGATGATGGAATATACTTTCACTACGATGATGAAATGTGCTACATAAACACCGCTAAAAATGCAACGGATGAAACGCATAGTATATTTTCATCTAAGCAATACGATGAATTCGGCCAAAGAAAGGAAGAGGTTCTGAATATTTTTCTTTTAGAGCATCATCCAGATAGTTTGAAAAAAGTACCAGGCAAGCCAAAATACCCAAAGATAAATGGTGTTGGTAGTCCTCATTGGGTGAAAGTTGCGGATAGTTGGCTTAGATATAAGAAGCACACGAAATCTTACAAAAACCAAGAAGGAGAAAAAACTCCATTGCAAAGGGTTGCAGAATATCAAGGAAAATTCCTAAATCATGAAGTTGGACATAGTTTGGGATTGCCTCATACTTGGGCAACAAATGATGGTTGCGACGATACTCCAAAACACAACAATTGCTGGTTTTTAGATAAAAAAAGCCAACGATGTGATACTTGGGATGAAATTTCCAACAATGTGATGGATTACAATGCTGAAATGAATTCCTATTCCCCTTGTCAGATTGGAAAAATCCACTACAATATGTCGAAAAGCAATTCAACGAAAAGACAAAAACTGTCTCCTGATTGGTGTCAATTCGATCCAGCTTATACCATTGCCATAGATTCTTCAACTGTTTGGAGTTCAATGAAAGAATTGCATGGAAATTTAGTCATTGAAAACAACCAAACACTCAGGATCGAATGCTTGGTCTCTTTAGCCAAAGGGGCTAAAATTGAAATTCATCCGAAAGGTAAATTGGTCCTTGGTTCCAACGCTCACATTACCAATCGTTGCAATGAAGATTGGGCAGGAATTGAAGTATGGGAAAGTTCAAACAACAAAGGCCAAGTGATATTCGAATCCGGAGCCATTGTTTCCAGAGTCTCGGGTTATGCCATTCCCTCGAAACCAAAGGTGAAATAAGTTTGACTGCGTTTTTACTCGAACCTACATTTAAATAATTTCCGAAGATCTTGTTGAAACTATTTCAAAGCAAGCTTTGTTAGAGTAGAGGAACAAATGCAGATTGGGTCTGAGAAGGACCTTTATTCATTACATTTACACCAGATGTGATGGCTCAAAAAAATGTTCATATAGCTTTAACTTTTGGTGACAACACCAAAAGCAAGCGGGGCTACCACCAAAAGAATACGGGGATAAACAAGCACTCATACCCAAGGATAAATCAAAATAAAATGGAGAATATTGATATTGAAAAGATTGACGATAGAATGCTAATTGTCGATTTAGAAAAAGAATGGCGAAAGAGTTTGACCTTTCCAAATGATGATTTTGATGAAGCCATGTTATCTGCTGGTCAGAATTGGATATTCAAACAAGCGAATGAAACAATTGGATATGCCTGTGTTGACAGAAGAAATACTTTGATCCAATTCTTTATTGAAGGAAAACACTTAAACAAGGGCAGTTTGATTTTCCCACTTTTTTTGAAAGAACAAGCGATAAAAAAGGCAAGAGTAGGAACACACAATCCTATTTGTTTGTCACTGGCATTGCAATTTCAAAAATCGGTATTGGTAGATGGCTATTTATTTAAGGACATGGAAGAGGTTGATTTAAAAAAGCCTGAAGGCAATTTTAGGATGGCCGAAATGAATGAACTGGATGATTTGGTAGATTTTAGCCACAGGGTGTTGGAAGCACCCAAAGACTGGTTGAAAAATTACATAAGCAATTGGATAAAACGGGAGGAGTTTTTTGTGTTTGAAAGGGAGCATAAAATTGTTGGAACAGGTGAGTCTCGAACCTGTTCAATAAACAGAGAGGTGGCAAGTTTAGGCATAGTCGTTTGTCCTGACCAGAGGAATCAAGGCATAGGAACTTACTTACTAGGCAAGGTGAAATCCATAGCAAAATCAAGAAATAAACAAGCAATCTGCGGTTGCAGCCGAGATAATATCAGTTCTCAAAAGGCTATAGAAAAGAATGGTTTTCGGATTATACATCCGAGTTTAACAATTCAGTTTGACTGATGAAATAGAAACTAAACATAAAACAAAACGAACTGAAACACTATGATGCATCTATTAAATGATGATTCAAGAAATAAGATTGCTCCGCTTTTTGGAAAGGTGAATAGTACGATACTTCTATCCTATCTACAAGGACACATGGGAAAAGCCTGGGTGGATGATATTGAAAACCCTACGGTGGCCCAAGTTATAGTAGGGGTATTTGTATATTATGCCGGAGATGCCCAATCAAAAGCTGCTGAGGAATTACTTAACAATTTACCCAAGCACATTCTAGTTATTGTAGATAGCGATGATTGGAAAAAAAGAATAGAAACCATTCACAAAGGAAGAATGGAGAAATTCGACCGATTTGAGTTTGAAAAAGATTCAGAGCATTTAGAACCTAAACTTTTACAAAAACATTTATCTGCACTCCCCAAAGGATATGAGCTAAAGAGAATTGATGAATCTTTGGTAAAAGAAGATTCCTTGCATGAACTTTCTCCAGAATTCACAGGTCAATTTGAATCAACTGATGATTTTTTAAAAAGAGGAATCGGGTTTTGCATTGTTCACAATGGACAAATTGTAAGTGGTGCATCCTCTTTTAGTATTTATGATGATGGAATAGAAATAGAGGTAGCCACAAATTCTGAGCACAGGAAAAAGGGCTTGGCAGCAGCTGTGTCTTCGGCACTCATTTTAGATTGCCTTGAAAAAGGAATCTATCCTAGCTGGGATGCCGCCAATCCAGAATCTCTCAGTTTAGGGAAGAAACTTGGATATGTTTATAAAAAAACATACGATACTTACTATGTGAATAATACTGCAGATTAGATTTTATCGATATTGAACTACAAACTAACAAAACCCCCTACTGGGCACCAATAGAAAAATTTTGAGGCTCCTTTCCCGATGAAATCTATAAATCCAGAATTCCTTCTGGGAGGTCAAACAAAATATGTTTCTTCTCTTGATCGACTTCAAGGAACAAATCTTCATGCAAAGGAATTAACTTTTCTTCCCCATCGACCATAACAGAGGCAAAAATTTGTGGATCTAATTCGTATATGTCAGCAATTTTTCCGATTTCACCAAAAGATTCATCTGCGATGGTAAAACCAATAAAAACATTCCATCCCTCTTCCTTTTTCGACAATTCTTCCAAGCCTTCGTACTTTTCAGGATCTACCCAAATGTCTAT
>CALBCY010000124.1 GCA_937927195.1 uncultured Chitinophagales bacterium | reverse complement strand
ACAGAACATGAACCAGTAACCGTTCCTAATACAGTTCCTGTAAGAGGACTTGCTGCATCAAACTCTGTTCCAGCATCTCCACCTTGTACAACTGTAATTGTTAATTCTCCACCCCAAGCTGCTTGGTCACAACCAACCAAATCAATGGTGTAATTTCCACCAGCTTGAACTACACTAAAGTAAATTTCATTGTCCCAAGAAGCATAAGCAGCTGCAACAGATGAACCATCACATCCAGCTAAATCCAATGCACCTTGATCCGTATAAGGACCAGCAACAAAGTCTAAACAACCTTCACTAGGCTCAACAGCACAATCTCCAGGACAGTTTTCTGGTGTTTCACCAGCTTCACATATTCCGTTTCCACAAACTGCCGCTGTTCCACCGCAGATAGCTTCTACAGTAACACCAGTTAAATCAACAGTTAAGAAACCACATGAGGCTGGATCATTAACACCAGTCATAGTTATAGTAACAGAGCCACCAGCTGCGTCAATATCAGCTTGAGACATTACAAGGAATCCTGGAACAGCATTGCCTAATGCATCTAAAGCAAAACCAGCAGATGTTGTTACAGCATAATCAGTATCACCTGAAATAATTCCAAATGGAATTTGAATTACAGTATTATCAGTAGCGTTTCCTCCCAACAATTCATCATCTCCACAGTAGATAACTGGATTATCTGAAGGTGCCGCAGCACCACCAGCAAAATCAAGGTATACACCATCCGTACAACCTGCACCAGCACAAGAAGCTGCAATATCTAAAAAGTCTAAAGCTACTAAATCTAGCAAAAGGCTTGTAGCACATTCTGTTTGGTTAACTCCAACAAAGTCGATGGTAATCATTCCGCCAGAAGCGTCAATCATATCTTGAGTTATATAAGCATATCCAACAAATGCATTTGGCAAGTCTTCGATTACAACTTCATCACCAATTGATACAGTAAACAATGTATCAAGAGCTGTTAGCGTTCCTACTGGAACAAACAATGTATCTCCTGACAATCCACAATAAATGATAGGATTTGCAGTTGTTGTCAATGCAACATCATCAATCCAGTCTGCATCATAAATACAAGGACAGTCATTTGGACAAGTTTCATAAGTCTCTGTCGCATCACAAACACCATCACCACATTCAGCACATTCAACTCCAGAATTGGTAGTCAATGTAAATACTCCATTATCAATTTGCTGAACAGCACCACCACAATTTGATGTAACTGTGAAATATACTACTCCAGAAACAGCCGCGTCAAATGTAATAGAACATGAACCAGTAACCGTTCCTAATACAGCTCCTGTAAGAGGACTTACTGCTGCATCAAACTCGGTTCCAGCATCTCCACCTTGTACAACTGTAATTGTTAATTCTCCACCCCAAGCTGCTTGGTCACAACCAACCAAATCAATGGTATAATTTCCACCAGCTTGAACTACACTAAAGTAAATTTCATTGTCCCAAGAAGCATAAGCAGCTTGAACAGATGAACCATCACATCCAGCTAAATCCAATGCGCCTTGATCAGTATAAGGACCAGCCCCAAATGATAAACAACCTTCACCTGGTTCAACAGCACAATCTTCAGGACAAGTTTCAGGCGTTTCACCTGCTTCACATATTCCGTTTCCACAAACTGCTGCAGTTCCGCCACAAATAGCTTCTACTGAAACACCAGTTAAATCTACAGTTAAGATACCACATGAAGCAGGATCATTAATACCAGCAATATTTATAGTAACAGAACCACCAGCTCCATCAATATCAGCTTGTGATAAAGAAAGGAAACCTGGAATTGCATTACCCAAAGTACTTACAGAAGAACCTGCAGTTGTCGTCACACCATAGTCAGTATCACCTGAGATAATTCCAAATGGAATAATTACAACAGTATTATCAGAAGCATCGCCACCTAATAATTCATCGTCTCCACAGTAAATAACTGGACTATCTGAAGGAGCCGCAGCACCACCAGCAAAATCAAGATATACACCATCAACACAACCTGCACCCGCGCAATTAGCAGCGATATCTAATAAATCTAAAGCTACTAAATCTAACAAAAGACTTGAAGCACAATCTGTTTGATTAACTCCAACAAAGTCGATAGTAACCATTCCACCAGAAGCGTCAATCATGTCTTGAGTTACATAAGCATATCCAACAAATGAATTTGGTAAGTCTGCAATTACAGTTTCACCACCAATAGATACATTGTATAATGTATCAACCGTTTCAAGAACTCCTACAGGTACAAATAATGTATCTGCTGTTAATCCGCAATATACGATAGGAGCTGTAGTTGTTGTCAATGCAACATCATCAATCCAATCAGCTTCAAATACACATTCAACATCACCACACAAGGCAGCGATATCTTCAATATTATAATCTGCGATGGTTATGTCAACTGAAACATCACAATCTGTGTTTGTTGCAGAAGTAAAACCAATTGTCATAACTCCACCTGCAGAAGCGTCAACAATATCCTGATCAATTTGAATCGTAGTATAGATCAAACCATTGTCAAAATTATCGTAACCTTCTAAAACTACGGTTCCGTTTACATCAATGTCGTAAACTTCATCTCCACCTGTAACAATAACGGCAACTTCGATAAGACCGTTTGGCAAACAAACAAATACTGGAACATCAGAAAAAGCTGGACCAGATTCGTCTATAAAACCTGTTTGGCTGTCACATGGACAGTCACCAGGACAATTTGCATATGTTTCAGCGTCAGTACATTCACCATCTCCACAAACCGCTGGCTCACCAATAGTTATGCAGAAATTTCCAGATGCTCCGTCCCAACCATCTACTAAAAGATAGTAAGTAACACCAGCTGTTGTAGCAACTTCCACAGAAGATAGGAAAGATGCAGCACTGATATCATCGTTACAAACGACTAAAGGACCATCACTTTCACCCTCGTAAACCGCAAACTGCGTGTCATTGTTATTGGGTGCTTCATTACAATCGTTGTTTGATGTAATAGAAACAGTACTACCCGTTCCTAAATAGGTAAACCAAACCGAATTTTGAATGTCAGCTTCGGACCAACCGTTTCCAGTACCAATGGTACCACAGGCACCTCCGTTTAGATCATCAGCATTCGGAGTTGCATCAATATTGGTAAAAGGTCCATTTTCACCAACAGTCAACACTATTGCACCGCTGGGTTCGTCATTCTCTGGTTGTGCAGTCATAATACTGCCACATGCCAGGAATAGGAACATAAATAAAAAGATTTGTAGCTTTTTTTGCATAACCATTCTCGTTTAAATTGTTCTGAATTAATGATTTATTTAATAAGTAATTTTTGTCTTATTTTACTTCACTGCTAGAGATACCTATCCCTATGACTTACAATAAATAACGAATTTATGAATTATTTTTGTAAGGGCAAACTTTTCTAATCAAGTAGTCTGTGTTTTTTTTAATGCGTAGGCTCTTAATTATTAAGGAAAAAACATTAAAAAGATTTTAATATTTTAATCGAAACTCTATCAATTCCATCTGTTAAGCTTAAAAAATAAATTCCTGAAGCCAAATTATGAGTATCCAGTTTAATGTGATTCTCCCCATTTTCTGAGATAAAATCAACTTTTTGAAGCTCTTGGCCCACTGAATTCATTAGACTTAACTCGACATTTGAAGTTTCAGCAGCAAAATATTTAATATTCAAATTTGAATTAAATGGCACTGGACCGACCTGAATAATAGACAAAGACAACTTTTCATCTTTTCTTTCAATTCTAATCGTTTGACTAAGTGTAAATTGGCCTTCAACATCAACTGATTGTAATCTGTAATAATTTGTATTTGATTTAAAATCAGTATCAAAAATGTCATAATTTGTCATTATGTTGCTATTTCCGACTGCTTCAACTCTATTCAAATCTTCAAAATCTTGTCCGTTTTCAGATCGCTGAATGATAAAGTAACTGTTTTCATATTCTGATGCAGTACTCCATTTGATCAAATTCCCGCCCTCCAAGGCTTCTCCTTCAAAGCTCAATAATTCTACTGCAGTTTTAGAACAGGCAGGTGGAAGCTCAGCATCTACATCCATGCAATTTAAAGCATCCATTACTGAAACTTGATAAGGTTCATTGTCTGGGAATTCCAATATTAAATCATCACCAAATAAATAAGTACCAGATAAATCACCTTGCGAGAAGTAGAAAATTTCATCCAAAATTCCTGTCGCACCATTTTCACTGGTATATTGAGGAAGTCCACCTGTAAATGTGAAGCTTATTGTATAAATTCCAGTGTTTGGATCACAAGAATAGTCACTGATTATTTCAACAGGAGTAAGAATAACTTTGTCAATCCCATTTGACAAATTAAAACAGGCATTTTCTTGAGCTAAAATAGCTTCCAAACTCGTTCCAACTTCAAACGCTGGTCCTTGTCCATCTAAATAGTTAATTGCATGAACAGCATAGGTTCCTGAAGTCAAGCCGTCAAATGATCCATCAGTGGATTGCGCAGCCACAACTCCATTATTCAAAGCGAAATAAGATTGAACATATCCAGCATTTGAATTAAATCCGTTGCTTGAAACATTGAATGACGAACCTGAACATAAATATTGGATTCCTCCTGTTAGGCTTCCCGCTTCTGTATCTCCAGGACAATCAATTGCGTCGCAAGGAGCTTCAAAGTCCAATGGCAAAGCATTTCCGTATAAATCTGTTATCGTTGTTGATCCAGCGTCGCCACAATTGAAAATAGAACTCATATAAGTATTTCCATCCATCATTCCATTGCTCGCCTCATAAGGTGGGCAACCTCCTGAAATCTCTGCTGAAACTGTATAAGTATTACTGGCTTCATCAATTTCATAGACGATGTCATCAGCCATTAAGTCAGAACAACAAATAATCCTTTGAATTTCGATTGGATTGGTCAATTCCAAGCATTCAGCGGTAATTTCATCAATTGAAACACCAACTTCTACTGTCAATTCTCCCTCATAAGCAACTCCCCATATCTGGCAAGTTCCCGCTTCAGCTTCCTCAAATGTAAAATCAGGTCCATCCAATGGCCCTGCCAATACAATGCCCTCTGAATCTGTAATTATATAGGCAAAATTACTGGCAATTACTCCAGATGACTGAACTGAAACGACGTCTATAATTTCATCACCAATCGTACAAATGATCGTTTCAGATTCTGTACTGATTTCACCAGCTTCTAATATTTCACAAGGAGGAACGGAACAATCAGGAACCTCAATAACTATTTCAAATCCGTCACAATCTGAATCATCGAATAGCTCATAAGTAAAATCAAATGGCCCGTTTGAAAAAGATCCTTCAAATACCTCATCAGCGCCAATCAAAAAGATTGCATCCAATTCCAATAATTGATAAAATGCATCTGGATCAATTTCAGGTAAACCTCCACTAAATGAAATTGTAAAATTGTAAAGGCCATCTTCATCACAAGCACCATCGATGCTGTAAGATATTGGGTTAAGGATGGTTATTGCAGGACTGGAAGCCAAATCATAACAAGAAAGACCTTCTAATACGTCTAAAGCATTTAATCCCAATAAATCATTTGGATCTTCTGGCAATTCCTCTCCAATCGCATTCAATGCATGAACAATATAAACTCCAGGGTCTTGTACAAAATCAGGACTTGCAGAAACTGCTAAAATGTTCAACTCTTCGTCTGTAACGATGTAAACCTGCGCAAAATCGTCATTGAAATCTACCGTTCCAAAAGCTAAAGCATTTGGCGAGCAAGTAGAAAAAACAGCAAAATCAGGAAACTCACCAGCATCGGCCTCACATTCAGGTCCTTCTATAACTGTTAGGACATAACCAAATCCAGCAGGACCAATGTCCGCACATGCTATCAAGCCCAAAGCAATCCCATTCAACCATTCATCGATTGTCGTATAAAACATCAACAAGCCTTCAAAAGTGGCCAAACTGCCTTCAATATTGACATTGGAAACCAAGAACATATCGCCAGCTTCATAGTCTGACAAATCAAAAGATCCAGTTTCATTGTAAGCAATAATCGTATTGTCATCAATGGTCGTTAATATAAAAATGGTGGTAAATTCAGGATCAACATTGTTCCCACTTACAGTTGGTTCATCTGAACTTCCAGGAATCAACACGTCGGTATTGGCTGGAGGGATTAATTGGCCTGCCGCTGCACCACAAGGAGGGTTACCACATTCTATTAGCTCTCCTTCTTGTGCTGCAAAACAAGCAGCAGCATCACCAACATTCAAAAAATAGAATGGGCCAAAATCAAATGGAAATTCCAAAGTAAAAGATGGATTGGTTGTAACAATTTCATCGTCTGTAAAATTTCCTGAGATTGTATACTCGAATAAGTTAGCCCCCTGCAAGTCATTTTCATTTGCAAATTGTGGCAATCCCCCAGAAACTTCAACTGTAAATTCAATGATCTCTAAATCTTCATTACACTCCTGTGATATTTCAAATGTAATTTCACTCAAAACCCCAACCAATTGTGAAACGAGGTTGAAACATTCCAAACCAGCAAGCACATCTTCGGCATTTTGGCCAATCAAATCTGAAAGCGGATCAGGAATTTCAGCAACAGCTAAATTTAGCGCATGAAATATATAAGCGCCTTCTTCAGCTTCAAAGTTGCCATTGGCACTAAAGTCAAGAATGTTCAAATCTGTGTCGGTCAACAAATACAATTGTGCATAATCACTGGTATTGTTAAATCCACCAACCGCAATATCAATCTCTTCGCCAGAACAAACATACAATTGAGCATCAGGGTCTATTTCACCAGCATCGGCTTCACATCCAACAACGCAAGGCTCTAAAACAACTGTAATCGCGTTTTGACTGATACCTACACATGGTAAAGCATCTATTTCATTGATATTGCTACCTGGTTCAACCAAAGGAAGTGTTTCTGTAGCAGCTACTCCATAAATATTAAATATATCTGCTTCTGTATAATCTGAAAAGTCAAATGTACCGTCATTTTGAACTAGCCCAAGGATGGTTCCATCCTCCTCTGTCAATACATATCCGTATGGATCCGATCCACCATTATTTGCAACATCAACGATCATCGGATCTGGCATTGTAAAGGTTCCTCCAGTCAAAGTAACTTCATCAATTGAAAAAGGAGGATCTGCCCCTGATTCAGCTCCACCAGAATTCCAACAAAACCTAATTTGTATCTCAGATTGATTGTCCATTTCAGCAATATCAAAACTTGTTTCCGTCCAGGATTCATTGTTGCTAAAATCTCCTAAAATATTCCATGTACCACCGCCTATTGAATATTCAGCCGTACCATAATCACTGGCCAAACCATCGGCCAACCAATAAAAGCTCAAAGCAACATTTGAAAATGCAGAAGCATCAATAACAGAGCTCGTCACACAAAACTCTCCTGAAATAGAAGAATCATAGTTTGCATTTGAACAACCAATTAACTCAGCACTACTATTTATTGGATGTAAATAACAGGAATTTTCGGCTCCTGTTATGTTAGCATCTTGATTCGCCACTGCAGGTATTCCAGCAAAATCTGTACAGATTGCGGCTGAATAAACATCATTGGTCACCCACAAGTTAGTAGATGGGAGGATGTCTCCACCAGAAATCGAAGTGCTGGTCCAACCATTGGGCAATGCTCCACAACTGCCTTCAAAATCTTCCACCCAAAATGTTTCCGCAGTTCCTACACTCCCACAAAGTGAAAAAGTAGTTTCACTATCTGTTTCTAAAGTTCCTGCATCAAAATCAAATATGTTTATTTCTATGGCATTTGATGAAATTTCAGAACAATCAGTATCCAATTGTTGAATAGATTCACCGATCATATAATCAGGAACAGCGCCTTCGTAGGTAAGCCCATAAACGAAAAGAGGGCTGCCATAACTTAACAATTCAGAACTGGGAATCACATTATTGACTGAAGCCAAAAGAATGTTACCATCAACATCTGTCAAAAAAGACAATGATCCATCTCCCATTTCACCATCAAACTCAATATCGATGTCATTGGGAGCGACTTCAGAATCGGCACAAAACGCTGTTTCCGCATCTGTCGCAATTGAACCTCCTAGTACACTGCATCCAGTTTGACCAATTTCACAGCCCTCAACATCTTCATTGTATACAGCAAAAACTGGATAATCCTCATTGAGGTCTATACTTGTGCAATTCATGGCCAGATTTAACAATGGAAAGGTGCTGACATCAGGAGCTATAACTGGTACAATATGAACCAAAACAGGGCAACCTACAGAAGAGACATCTGGCAATCGGCCCATACCATTGTCTATTAGATAACCGCCCGCTATATCGGGGATAGAATTTAAAGTTGCACAACCGCCCTCTGGAGAAAATTGATCGTCTGATGGGTTCACATCATTTGGAGAACAAAAGTAAAGCAGAAAGATAATTCCTGGATCTGCAAAACCCAGACTTTGGTTCACGCCTTCCGATTGAAAGTTCAAAATCGCATCATTGTAAATAAGATAAGGGTCATCCACTGTACCAGAGCCCATTGTCCCAGCAGGCGGAGTTACCGAAAAATTACCAGGATTATCGCAATCTGCAGTTTGAGCAAAAGCAAACTGCGAAATAATTAACAATGAAAAAATGCAAATTGCAAACTGTTTAAATTGATTTAGTGTTTTCATGTAAGCACGTGGAGTTTAAAAAAATAGATCAAGACTTTAAAGCCTTTGATCAATAGTTAAAAGATTAAACATAAAATAACACGCAAAATTAGATTAATTTTGTGTGATTTTAAAGATTTTGGGTTTATACAAAGTATAATAGTTATTTAATTACATTCATATTACATTCATAAAGAAAGAAATTGACAAAAAAGATTGAACAAAAAGACATGTCCTTCATTGATCACTTGGAAGAATTAAGGTGGCATCTGATACGCTCAATCATTGCAATTTTGATTATATCTGTTGTTGTTTTCCTTTTTAAAAGCTTCATTTTTGACACCGTTATCTTTGGTCCCAAAAGATCAGACTTTATTACTTATGAAGGTTTTTGTAAACTTTCTGAGTTATTGGGGCTTGGACAAAGGATGTGTATAGAACCATCAGAATTTGTTATCCAGAGTATTAACGCACAAGATCAATTTTTATCGCACATAAAGGTTGCTTTAACATTAGGCTTCATTTTTGCCTTTCCCTATATCCTTTGGGAGATTTGGCAATTCATCAAACCAGGGCTATACGACAACGAGAAAAAATACACAAGAGGCATTGTCTTTTTTGGTTCTTTGCTTTTTCTTACGGGAGTAGCTTTTGGCTACTTTATCTTAGCTCCTTTTTCAATAAACTTCTTTGCCTCCTACAAGGTAAGTGAGCAAGTTGTTAATCAGTTTTCTCTCGCCTCCTATGTCTCTATTGTCAGTACAGTGATATTGGCTGCAGGCATCATGTTCGAACTTCCTATGATTGTCTACATGTTATCAAAAATTGGAATCGTTTCACCTGATATGATGCGCTCCTACAGGAAACATGCTTTTGTCATTATTTTAATGATTGCGGCTATAATTACTCCGGCAGACGTTTGGACACAAGTTTTAGTGACGATTCCAGTATATTTTTTATATGAAATAAGTGTCTTTATTTCAGCCAGGGTCTACAAACCAGTATAAAAAAATATTTTAACTATTGGAAGAAAATTATTTTCACTCCTTTAAATGACAAGCAAAAAACAACTTCACATACAAGTAAAAAAAATATATAATTTACAAACCTATTAATTATTTGGATCGTACATATTAAACAGAAACTCCCTTTGAGGTCAAAATAAAAAATACAGCCCCTTTATTGCTGAACGCTTTTCAATTTATTTTTATAGTAAATTGAACAATTAAAGAATTATTGCATTTAGATTAATGTAAAAACACTAATTTACGATTCCCTAATTTTTAATCCCCACAACGTATACTTCAATAATACACAATGAATATCTCTTTGCTAAAAGATTCTATTGAATACATTCGCTGTTGGGTTGAGTTCCATTTTAATAGCAATCAATTTCCAGGAGCATCTTTCTGTATTTCTTACAAAGGCAAGATTTTGCTTTATGAGCAATTTGGTTTTGCTGAACTGTCAAGCAAAGAGCCACTTAACAACAAACACGCTTTTCGAGTAGCTTCTCAATCAAAAATGTTTACTGCTGTAGCCATTATGCAAATGCAGGAAAAGGGTTTGCTAAAGATCGATGATACTGTTCAAAAGTATCTGCCTTGGTTTGGACAAGGCAAGGAGAAGTCGTTGACTGAAATCACAATAAGGCAATTGTTGAGTCATAACTCTGGGCTCACCCGAGATGGTGCGAACTGCGATTATTGGCAACAAATTGGCCACTTCCCAAAACAAGACCGATTTAGAAAAGAAGTAGAATCAAGCCCACTCGTATTTGAAAACAATACTTTTTTTAAATATTCAAATTTTGGCTTTGGTCTATTGGGTTTAATCATTGAGGAAATCAGTTCTAATACCTATAATGACCACATTAATAAAAATATTTTTGCTCCATCTGGCATGACTAATTCTGGAGCAGATTGGGACATTGAATCCAAACAAAAAATTGCATATGGTTACACACCGCATTATCACAAACGCCCAAGAATAAAATTCAAAACAATGGACACGGGTGTTTTATCTCCAGCAACAGGTGCCTATTCAACTCCGAAAGACATGTCAAAATTTGCTGCTGCTTTAAGTTTTGGCTCAGGTAAATTATTGAATAATGAATCGAAGAAAGAGATGTTCAAAGTTCAATCAACATCCATAAATGCATCTGAAGGATTTTACGGATTGGGCATAAAAATTGAAGACATTGGAAACAGAAGATTGGTGGGTCATGCTGGAGGATTCCCTGGTTATATTTCTAAAACTTTATTCGATCCCAACGGTGGTTTATCCGTCAGCCTAAGTGGAAACTCCCTCGATTTTCCATCTGTTGCAATGATGAATGGAATCTTTAAAATCATAGACTTTTACCAAAACAATGCTGGAGATAAAAAGCCTAGTAAAAAACTGGAAAAGTTTACTGGCAGATTTTATTCGCTTTGGGGCACAAGAGATATTGTAAAAATTGGATCCAAAGTTTTCATGGCAATCCCAGGAATGCTAAACCCCTTCGATTCAAGCATACCCTTAACATACAAAGACAGTAAAAATTTAACCATTGGAAAAGTTTCAAACTTCAATCCCGTTGGAGAAACAGTCAGTTACGAATTTGACGCAACAAAAAAAGTCAAAGTAATTAGAATAGGAGGAATGTCCTTTTTCCCGTGGCATATTTTCAAACAAAAATTTCTAAAAAAAAGCAGAAACCAATCATTGTAAAATGAGTTTTTGGTAATTGGCAACCAAGCTTGTCAATTCATTTGTCAATTGACCGTTTTCCCACTTTTGAATTACATTTTCCTTTTTCATTAATTCACCCAATAATTCATCTTGAATTTTAGCTCTCTTATAAGCTTCAGAATACCTCATGTCTTCTGTAAATGTCACCAATGAATATGCAGGTGTAAATTCACCCGGAAACTGTTTTTGTAAAAACTTTTCTATTTTTTTTCTTACCAGAAAAATTTCATCTGCAACACTGTCTCGCATTTCAATGAAATTCTTCAATGCCAAATCAGCTATGGCTTCTGCATCTGGCTTTCGACTTTGCTCAAAATCAGCACACAATTTTTCAAAATCAATTTCTCCTTCATTCCAGTGCTTGCCTATCATTTCATTAAAAACCCGTGCATCTTCAAAACCACTGTTCATTCCTTGTCCATAAAATGGAACAATGGCATGTGAAGCATCTCCCATCAACAAAAATTGACTTTGGTAGGACCAAGGATAACATCTTATCGTTACCAATGCATCGGTTGGATTATTGAAAAAATCTTCCGTCAAACCAGGCATCAATTCCAATGCATCTGGAAATTCTTTTTTGAAAAAGGCGATCACCTCTTCGTTTGTATTCAGATTTGCGAAGGAAGTTGCTCCCTCAAATGCCAAAAACAAAGTACAAGTAAAACTGCCATCGAGATTGGGCAAGGCGATCAACATAAAACTTTCTCTTGGCCAGATGTGCAAAGCATTTTTATCTATCTGCCAACTATTGTTGGGTCCTGCAGGAATGGTCAATTCTTTGTAGGCATGATCCAGAAAATCTTGTTGGTAATTAAATCTTTTTCTTTTTTGTAATCCCGCTCGAATCTTTGAATAAGCGCCATCTGTTCCAATAATCAAATCAGCGCTGACCTCTTTCGTTTCTCCCGTTTTAATGTCTTTGATTTTAAGCAGACCATTTCGAATATCAACCGATTCACATGGACTCTCATAACAATAATTGACATTCGGTAAATCAATTGAAAAACTGTCCAAGATTTGATTCAATCCTCCACGGGAAACGGAATAAATAGCTTCCCCCTCTTTTCCATAAGCTTGGGAGACGACAGATCCATCCAAATTGTGAATCATTCGCCCTTTCATTGGAATCGCTTTTTCTTTTACGATTTCAGCAACACCAACCTCCTCCAAAGCTTTCCAACCACGATTACTCAAAGCAAGATTGATGGATCGCCCACCAGCTTCTCCTGTAAATCTAATATCAGGACGCTTTTCATAAACGGTTACATCTATTCCTCGCTTGGCCAAATAGATCGATAAAAGAGAACCAACCAAACCACCACCCACTATTGCTATATTCTTCATAGAGTTCTGTTATTGATATTAGATAAATGATTTCTAAAATAAATGTGAAAATAATCAATCAAATGGATCATTATGGAATCCATTACAATCTATTTACGTTGATTATTTATAAAATCTTTTTCTTTGTACCAATTTTAAATAATTCGGTCATAAGTATCACTGAAACAATACTGCAAACAACACAAAAATTCCTTTCATGAAAATCGCACTGGCACAACAGAATTACATCATTGGCAACTTTGAACACAATTTTAATAAAATAGCAGAAGCCATTTCCAAATCAAAACAACATGGAGCCGATTTGGTTGTATTTCCTGAACTTTCTGTCTGCGGATATCCACCTCGAGACTTCCTGGAGTTTAGCGATTTCATAGCTAAAAGCCAAGATGTTTTAAAAAGAATCGCAGAATTAACCAAAGATGGAGCCATTGCTGCCATCGTAGGTGCTCCAAGCGAAAATCCAGTGGCAGAGGGGAAAGATCTTTTCAATTCAGCTTTTTTTATTGAAAATGGTAAAATAGCGCACAGGGCTGACAAAGCACTTCTTCCAACTTATGACATCTTTGATGAATACCGATATTTTGAACCAGCTACCAGCTTTCAAACATTCAATTTCAAAGGTGTAAAAATTGCTTTGACGGTTTGTGAAGACATCTGGAATATTGGAAATGAAAATCCGCTTTACACCATTTGTCCAATGGATGAACTGATCAAACAATCCCCAGAATTGATGATCAATATTTCTGCCTCTCCATTCGATTTCAAGCATAGCAGGGATCGAATCGATATTGTCAGAAAGAATGTAGAACGTTATAAAATTCCGATGGTTTATGTCAATTCTGTTGGCGCACAAACTGAAGTCATTTTTGATGGTGGCTCTATTGCCATGAATCAGGAGGCAATCGTTCATACCGAGCTTCCCTATTTTGAAGATGCGCTCGAAATAGTAGAATACAATGATTTGCTAAATTCCACAACCAAACAAAACAAGGAACAAAACAAAGAAAAATTCAGTCTCATCAATGATGCATTGGTGCTGGGTATAAGAGACTATTTCGCAAAACTGGGTTTCAAAAAAGCCATCCTCGGTTTATCAGGTGGCATCGATTCGGCAATGACACTCGCGCTGGCGGCTGAAGCCCTCGGCCCAGAGAATGTACTCTCAGTTTTAATGCCTTCTCAATACTCTTCTGATCATTCAGTTAACGATTCGGTTAAAATGGTTGAAAACCTGAAATCACCACACAAAATCATTGCAATTGAAAAGCCCAACTCAGCTTTTCTGGATTTGCTAAATCCACATTTTGAAGGTCGCGACTTTGACGTAACAGAAGAAAACCTCCAAGCTAGGATCAGAGGTGTCATCTTAATGGCTTTATCTAACAAATTTGGTCATATAGTGTTAAATACCTCCAACAAAAGTGAAGCAGCAGTTGGTTATGGCACACTTTATGGTGATATGTGTGGAGGACTCTCAGTGATCGGAGATGTGTACAAGACAGAGGTTTATGATTTGGCGAGGTATGTAAACAGAAACCAGGAGATTATTCCAGTCAATATCATCGAAAAAGCACCATCAGCCGAATTGCGTCCAGATCAGTTTGACAGCGATTCTTTGCCGCCTTATGATCAATTGGATGTGATTCTTTACGAATACATCGAAAACAGACAAAGTCCAAAACAAATTATCCAAAAAGGATATGATGAGAAGCTGGTAGCAAGAATCTTGCGTTTGGTCAATATCAATGAATACAAACGCTATCAAACGTCGCCAATGTTGAGGATTTCATCCAAAGCATTTGGAATGGGAAGGAGAATGCCGATTGTCGGTAAATACCTCTCTTAAACAAACGTCTGATTTCTATGCTGCCTGCCGATCCTTTAAAACGATTATAGCAGTATGTTCAGACAAGTTACATTTAGAAGAAATAGAACTCAATTTTCTTTTTTAACATTCCTTCTTTTGAATCTCACGGTCTTATCCGGTTTTTCAGATTTGTTTGGACAATGGCAAAGCCAAATTGATGGAGTTTATACATTTTCCTCCCCTCGAAGTTCCGACTTAAATGGAGATGGCATTGAAGACATTGTCATCGGGGCAGGATTGGAAGGTTCCCCAAGTCCAAATGGCATAATTGCCTTGGATGGGCTCAATGGAGACGTTTTGTGGAATGCCCAGGCCCGTGATCAAATCTTTGGTAGTCCAATATTTCAAGACATCAATAACGATGGAATAAAAGATGTTTTCATTGGCGGTAGAGCTGGTGAATTAAGAGCCTTGGATGGACAAACAGGCAACATCATTTGGGAATTTTATTCTGATGCAGCTTTCGATACATTGGCTGCGAAAGATGCAGGAATTTATCAATTTTATACTCCCCAATGGATTCCAGATCAAGATGGCGACGGTTTACAAGATTTGCTCTGTGCCAATGGCGGCGATCCCAGCGTTTTGCTACCCAATGATCCACGCCCTGCCGGGAAATTAATGATTGTTTCAGCCTTAACTGGACAAACTTTGAATCAAGCAGATGTTCCCGATGGCAAAGAAACTTATATGTCTCCACTCGTTGTTGACTTTTTCAATGATGGAGACCTCGATGTTGTATTCGGAACCGGCGGAGAAGCAACAGGCGGAAGCTTGTGGAGAGTTCCCTTGGATGATTTAATCAACAATGACCTTTCTGAGTCTATTAAAATAAAAAACAGTGACAACAAAGGATTCATAGCCGTTCCAAGCTTGGCTGACTTTAACTCGGACAATGTTCCAGATATTGTAGTAAATTCTTACGATGGAAGCATTACCTGTATTAATGGAAGGAACAATGCCATCCTTTGGAATTACGATATTACATTGGCAGAAACCAATGCCTCTCCTGGAATTGGTTATTTCAACGATGACGACATTCCAGACGTTTTTTGCAATTTTGGAATAGGCATTGCCCCTCAGTTTTTAACTTTCATTCAAATCATCATTGATGGAGCATCTGGTTTACCCATTTCACAAGACAGCTTGGGAATTGCTCAATTCAGTTCCCCACTTATAGCTGATGTGGATGGAGACAATTTTGATGAAATCATTTATTGCATCAATAAAGTGGACTCCAGTTTTAATTTTTTGAATGAAATTTTACTCATCGATGTCAATGACGATGAGATAAGCAGCTTGAATGCTCCGACTTATGGTTCGAATGTCAACAGCACTCCTATCATGAGTGATTTGGATGCTGATGGCGATCAAGAACTGGTATTTGCTTACAGTGCAGACAGCTCAGGTTTGGTCAATCCAAATGGAATTATTGTAGAAAAATTAGAATTGAATGAAATAAGCAATCTTACAACTGTCTCTTGGGGCGCTTACATTGGATCTTTATACGATGGACAATTACAAAACGGACGTTCCAATTGCAATGTAAATTACAGCACCAACATTAGCATAAACGGTGGCGAAAATTGCATTGCCAATTTAAAGGCCAATAGTAGTGGTTGCAATGAAATGGCAAATGATTGCAGTTACAGCTGGTCTCAAGTATCAAACGAACAATCGGCTAGTCTGCCAGCAGATGAAAGACAAAGTGTTGTGATTACTCATGCTGATGGCTGCAAGCAAGTTAGCAAAATTGATTTTGATGAGCTTGAAATAAGCAACCGCCAAATAAGCAATACTGCCTGCCCAAGCCTTCAAACAGGATTGGCAAGAATAGACTTTTTGGGTGGAATTCCGCCTTATCAAACTGTTTGGAATGGCACTCAATCTGGCGGACAAACCATGGCGCAAATTTTCATAACAGGAAATCTTGCCGAAGGCGACTACCAATTTCAAGTAATCGATCAAATTGGATGTTCATTTAGTGAAGCCATTTCAATAGAATCAACATCGCCAGGCATCGAATTTGACCTAGAACTAGAAAATAGCTCTTCCAATACTGAAAACGACGGTTCATGGTCATTGAATATCACACAAGGAGTTGCTCCTTATTCTGTTTCCATCAATGGTCTCCCAGTTTCAGATTGGAACAATGAAAACATGATTGGAACAGGAAATCATACTTTATCGGTTACCGATAGTGAAAATTGTCGGATAGACAGCACATTTGTCATTGATATAGGAACCGGTATCGAAATTACTATAGGTCAAGAGGAACTATATAAAATTTTTCCCAATCCAACGAAATCGACGATTTCTCTAAGCTATTCAGGAGAAATTCGCGAAACTTCCAATGCAAGACTGCGTATATTTAATAGCCTGGGTCAAGTTGTATTTGAAATGCAATCGATCCCTCCAAAATTAGATTTATCTCTAATTCCTCCTGGCTTATACCAACTAATTATTGAAGATCATGAAAATATTTACGTTAAGAGCGTATTAAAATTTTGATCCTCACCAAAAAAACGTTTAATATTGGAACAGATAGTTAAATACCCAAATATGGAAAGTCATTTTCATAAATTAAGCAAGCAGCTTTTCTTCCCTTTATGCTTGCTTTTACTGATGATCAATGCGACAGCTCAAGATGATGTTTGTGAAGAATCGGGATATTTCCTGAGTTTTGCCGCTAGTGCACCAGAATGTGCTGGAGATGCCTCTGGTACTGTAACAGTGGCAACGCCTGGCTGTTATTGTATGTTTAGTGGTTGCACCTATGAATGGAGCAATGGAAGCTCTTTTCATACTGTTGTAGATTTATTTCCTGGAATTTATGAGGTGGTCGTCACACACCCCAATGGTTGTGTTTTGACTGGTGAAGTAGAAGTTCCAGATGCAGTTTCTTATTTGGCATCAGAAGAAGTAAAAGACATTGTTTGTAAAGGAGCAAATGATGGAAGCATCAAGCTTAATCCTTTTTCAAATTTTGAAGGATTGTTGACCTATCAATGGTCGAATGGATCGACTGAAGCTGAAGTAACAGGTCTTGCATCGGGAGATTACGCTGTGACAGTAAACAATTTTGACGGTTGTTCGATGGTTAAATCTTTCACCATTTCTGAACCAGAAGAAGAACTTGATTTTCAATACGAGACCGTTGCCAGTTGTATGGGAATGGAAAACGGAGCGATAAATGTTTCCATTACAGGTGGTGTTCCACCTTATATTATTTTATGCGACGGAACAGAAAGATCTGATCCAGAAATGTCTTCAGTTATCGGTGGATTGCACAGCGTTGTGGTAAAAGATGCGAATGATTGCACAAAAGAAGTTGAAGTTATGGTCGAAGAAGTTCAGATTTCAACACCAGAAATTCTAGCAAGTAATCCTAGCATTTGTCAAGGATCTGTAACCAGCCTTAGTGCTTTTGGTGGTTCAGGCTTAACGTATGAATGGAGTCCGCAAGAAGGAATCTCTAATCCCTATTCCAATTTAGTAACTGCAAATCCTGCAGAAACTACAACCTACAATTTGGAAGTAACCAACAGCGAAGGTTGTAAAGGAAGCTCAAGCATCGTAATTGAAGTTAAATCTTGTAATGAAGAGGAAGAAGAAGAGGAGGAAGAAGAAGAAACCAATACAGCAATTGAGGAATTGCCAGTTGAACAACAAATTAACATCTACCCTATTCCAGCAAAAGATTTCATTATTCTAGATTTTGATGCGACCTACTACAACCAAGCAAGTATAGAACTTGTGGATCTTTCCGGAAGAACCATCAATCATTTCAACAATCTTTCAAATAGAATGGACATCAGTTCTTTGAACAATGGCGTTTATCTCTTAAAAATTGAACAGGGAAATGAAATTCTTGTGAAGAAGTTTATAAAACGATAGGCTCCACACAATAAAGCCTACTAAAAGAAATTTATAAAAGTAAAAATCCCCGTCTCCTAACAAAGGATTCGGGGATTTTCATATATCACATTTAACAAAGCGTAATCAAATTGAAGTGTTGTTGCTAAATGGTTGTTATCTATTCTCTACATTATTTAATTCTGAAATATAATTTTTAATTACTTTTTCAGAATCCTTTGTCTTTCTAGTATAAATTTACGAAAAAAATTCATTCATTGCCAATTCTCAGCCAATGAAATGAGTATTGTAGACCAAAACCGGACACATTCCGTTCATTTTCTATGATTAACCGTCTAATTGTATCAATTTTTTGTTGCCTCATTGTTTTGAGCTCTGTTTTCAACACGGCGAAAGCTCAATCCTATGTGAACGCATTAGGATTACAGGGAGGTAATAATGACATAGGAATCACCCTTCAACAAAGGATATTTGAAAAATCTTCCCTAGAAGCGCTTCTAAGTTTCTCTACGAATCATGGTGATTTGGCCTTGATGTATCAGTTTCATGAACCTTTGCTTACCAAGGGACTCAACTTTTATGTCGGAGCGGGCCCACATTTGGGCTTGGCAGGCAGCAAATTCAAAACGGTTTATGGTGGTTTGACTGGAATTGTCGGGCTAGAAATGAGAATTCCTGTAATGCCACTGATATTTGCAGCAAGCCTAAGACCTCAATTTCATTTAAACAGACCAGAAAAAAACTATCACATAAATACCGCCATTTCCGTTCGATACATCATTACCCGAAATCGAGATTTAAGAAAAAAGAGACGCAAGAAAAAACGGGAGAAAAAGGGCAGCAAATATAAATCGGGCAATATCAACTATAAAAAGTGAACTAAATTAAACTATTTGTTTGTTTATATATTAAATTTCATACTCAAGCCGCATTAAAAGCTATTTTGAGTAGAATAAATTAAATTATTAGAAATTAAATATGGACCAAACAAAATTAATTAGATTCGCCATTATTGGTGTTGTTATCTTAGTCATTGTCGCAATTTTCAGCAACAGTACTTTCGTTACAATAGAATCAGGCCAAAGAGGTGTCCTTTTCAAAACATTGGGAGATGGATTGGACAAGGAGCATGTTTACGGACAGGGTTTTCACTTTGTCTTACCTTGGAATAACATGATCATTTACGATGTAAGGGAGACCATTACAGAAGAAAAAATGAAAGTAATTCTAGGGGAAGGTCTTGGTATCGAAATGGATGTATCAGTTCGTTTCAGACCATTTCCTGAAAAAATTGGATATCTCCACGATGAATTGGGCCCCGACTTCAAAAACATCGTAGTAAGCAATTCTATTCGATCTGCCTCTAGAGAAGTGGCCAGTAAGTTCACTCCTGAAGAAGTCTATTCCACAAAAAAAGACGAAGTAAGAATATTGATCGAAGAACAAATCAGGCCAATTCTAGCCGATAGATACCTAGACTTAGTAAGAGTAGATATTCGAAAAATCATCCTTCCAGAAGCTTATCAAAATGCGATAGAGGCGAAACTGGAAAGAGAACAAGCCGTACAAAGAGAGCAACAAGAAGCTGAAAGAATCATCATTGAGGCCAATGCCGAAGCTCAAAAGAAATTGATTGAGGCACAAGCCATAAAAGAATTCCAGGAAATCATCAGTCAAGGCATTACTGAAAAATACCTGAAATTAAAAGGAATAGAAGCAACTCGCGATATTGCCAATTCTCCCAATAGCAAAGTCATCGTTATTGGCTCTGGAGCGGATCAATTGCCAATAATCATGGGAGGTAACTGATTAAGTAGAAGTCTAAGTTGAAGTCTAAGACTAAGTTTAAAGACTGAAACTAAACAATTTGAATTCAATCAACAAACTGCTTTCTTTTGTCTAGCTTTTGTCTAGCTTTTGTCTAGGTACTCAAGTTTAAAGATTTTATGGATAGGTTCGCTGTTCTGCAAATAATTGGTCTTTTTACTTGTTAATAGTACTTTATACTAGCTTTATACCAAGATTATACTAAAAAAAGCAAAGCTTTAGCCTTATCTTAGAGCAAAGCTTTGCTTTTAATTTTTTAGTTAGTTTTAATGTCTTCTTAATTGTACATCATACTAAAAATATGTCCATCGGTATCGTTCTTTTACTGTTGTTTGTTTCTCTGCTCTGTTCAGCATTTTTTTCAGGGATGGAAATTGCATTCATTTCAGTAAACAAACTGGACGTAAAACTTGAAGGAAACAAGGGAACCAGAAGAGGAAAACAACTGGAATATTTTCAGAAAAGAACTTCCAGGTTCATAGGAACTACCCTACTCGGCAATAACATCGCCTTGGTTTTATTTGGACTACTGATGAGCAATTTGCTCGAACCAATTTTTAAAGACATTCTTCCGTCTAGCCTAAATGGAGAAGTTCAAATTCTTCTTTTCATTACCATCATTTCAACAATAATCATCCTTTTTGCAGGAGAATTTATTCCTAAAAATCTATTCAGAAACAATCCTGTAGGCAAGCTTGCAACTGGAATCATTCCTTTTAGCGGAGTTTATTACCTCCTTTACATTCCTGTAAAAATGATTGTTGCTTTATCCAGTTTTATTCTTGGAGCAGATGAAGAAGAGGAATTTAGAGAAACAAACTTTTCCAGAGTCGACCTGCAACATTATATGAACAGAATGCAAGGCAAAGTTTCTGACGAAGATGAATTGACTACCAATATATTTTCAAAAACACTCGACCTTTCACAAATCAAAGCGAGAGAGTGCATTGTTCCCAGAAATGAAATCGAAGGCGTGGAGGAAACCGCGACCATGGACGAAATCAAACAAAAATTTATTGAAACCAAATTTTCTAAGTTAATCGTCTATAGAGAAAACATCGACACCCCAATTGCTTACATCCATCACATGGATATACTCAAAGGTTTGCAAGAACCTATCCACCACAAACTTTCCATTTTCCCGGAAACGAAAGCTGCGAGAGACATCCTCCAACATTTTATCAAAACAAGAAAAAGCGTCGCTTTGATTGTTGACGAATATGGTGGAACTGCAGGCATCGTAACCATAGAGGATATCATAGAAGAAATTTTTGGAGAAATCGAAGACGAGCATGACATCGACAATCCAAAACTGATCAAAGAAAAAATTTCAGAAAACGAATACAGATTTTCAGGAAGACTTGAAATCGACTTATTGAACGAAGAATTTAATCTTGAAATACCAGAGGGAGACTATGAAACCATTGCGGGTTTTATCATCGAAAACCATGAAAGCATTCCTGAAAACGATGAAATCATTAACGTTCCTCCATTTCAATTCTTAATCGAAGAAGCTACAAGGACAAAGATTGAAGAAGTTAGAATGTTCCTGAAAGAAAAGGAATAATCTCTGCCAAACTTATAGATCTTCTGAGACAAAAAAAACTAAAACAAACCCGACATGAAAAGCTATTGCGCCATTGGATTAATGTCTGGAAGCTCTCTGGATGGCCTAGACATTGCAGCCTGCAAATTTATCGAAATTGACAATCAATGGTCTTTTGAAATTCTCCATGCAGAATGTCTACCTTTCGAAAAAAAATGGATAGACATCTTAAAAACACTCCCCACGGAAAACGCTTTGTCATTTCATAGAACCCACACTTATTTTGGGCATTACCTAGGCAAGGCTTGTAAAGATTTTATTGACAAATACAAAATAAATGCAGACTTGATCTGCTCCCATGGCCACACAATTTTTCACAATCCGACGGCCCGATTCACCACTCAAATTGGTGATGGAGCAGCCATTGCCAGCCAAACTGGAATACAAACTGTTTCAGACCTTCGCACGGTCGATGTTGCGCTTGGTGGACAAGGAGCCCCCATTGTTCCAATAGGCGATCTCCATCTTTTCCCTCAATATAAATATTGTCTAAACCTTGGTGGCATTGCAAATATTTCAATGAAGCAAAAGGACAAAATGATTGCCTACGACATTTGTGGTGCCAATCAGATTTTGAACAAACTTGCCCAACTGAAAGGTTTCGAATACGATGCTGAAGGTCAAATGGCCAGAAACGGAAAACTAAACAATGCATTGCTCACAGAATTGAACGGACTTGGATTTTACAAAATTGAAGCTCCCAAATCATTGAGCAATCAATGGGTTCAAAATGCCATTCCAACCATTGTTAATAAATACCGAATCAGCAATGCTGACAAGCTAAACACTTACACAGAACACATAGCCATCCAAATTGCCAATTGCTTGAAACAATCTGGCTCACAAATAACTGACAAATTATTGATTACTGGAGGAGGGGCTTTCAATAAATATTTAATCGAAAGAATCAACCTAAACTGCAATACCATTTGTGTTATTCCAAACGAGAAAATTGTCAAATTCAAAGAAGCTTTGGTCATGGCATTATTCGGTATTTTACGCCTCAGGGAACAAGTTAACATCTTGTCATCGGTTACAGGTGCCGTCCGCGATTGCGTCAGCGGAGCGATTTACAAATCAAATTAACAAGCGAACATTGCATAATAATTCTACCCTGTATTCTTTTATTTATTCTTTTATTTTTTCTTGGCTGTTCCCTCCTACGTCGGTCGGGCTTTCCGTTGCAATCTCCCCGTGCAATCAGCGTCAAAAAATAGTCTCAAAAGCGTCTTCCTTTCGTCAGCCTCTTTTGTTCCTTTTTTTGATCTTGTTTGCTACGGCTCTATTTCCACTACAATCCCTAACACAAACTCCCAACATGGAAAAAAGTTTGATTAAAGCCAACGACTTTACCTTTGACGTTTATACCAGTGGCGTTCAAAAATCAGACAATGCAATTTTGTTTCTACATGGCTGGCCAGAATCGGGCTACATGTGGGATGAAGCTCTTTCATTCTTTTCCGATAAAGATTTTTATTGTGTTGCTCCAAGCCTGAGAGGTTTCAGTGAAGGAGCAAGACCCAAAGGCAAAAAAAATTATGGTTACGATTTGCTAGTAAAAGATATTATGGCCATTGCAGATGCCATGAATCTAAAAACTTTTCATTTGGTTGGACACGATTGGGGTGGCGCACTCGGTTGGCTCGTTTGTTCTGAATATCCAGACAGAATCAAATCTTGGTCGGCTCTTTCTCTTCCACATTTGAATGCCTTTGGTGATGCCATCGACGAAGATCCAGAGCAGCAGCAAATGAGTAAATACATGACTCAATTCCAATGGCCTTGGATTCCTGAATATTTCATTAGAAAAAACGACTACAAAATTCTAAGAGACGACGTTTGGTTTGGTGTCCCTGAAAAACACGTCGAAGAATACTTAAAAATTTATGGAGATAAAAAAGGACTGACTGCTACCCTCAATTATTACAGAGCCAATTTCAAAGAGATCAAAAAAAGATCAATTGAGCTTAACAAAATCGACATCCCAAGTATTTTAATCTGGGGCAAAAATGACCCCGCAATTGGTCGATACGGAGCAGAAAGAACCAAAGACCATGTGAATGGCCCATATCAATTTTATGAAATAGATGCTGGTCATTTCATCATACAAGAAAAAACAAAAGAAGTTTTGGAATTGATTGACGAACACATTTCCAAATACAACTAATTCTTAAGTACTTAATCTTTCAGAATCCTCAAAATATTTGGGAACCAAAAAAATAATTTCTACATTATACATTTAAAGCCACTCCTAAGAAAAAAACACGAATCGAAAACCCAACTAATGAGAGACGATTATTTAGATGCAGACAATGGAGAAGTTGAAGTTGAGAAGGTCCTTCGGCCCAAACAATTCAACGATTTCACTGGACAACAGAAGATTGTTGACAATCTCAAGATTTTTATTGAAGCTGCAAAGCTTAGGGGTGAGGCACTGGATCATGTCCTTTTGCATGGCCCACCTGGATTGGGTAAAACGACCCTTTCTCACATCATTTCCAACGAATTAGGGGTCAATCTAAAATTGACCTCCGGACCTGTTTTAGAGAAACCAGGAGACCTTGCAGGTTTGCTTACCAACCTTGAACCCAACGATGTACTGTTTATCGATGAAATTCACAGATTGGGCAAAATTATTGAAGAGTACCTTTATGCGGCCATGGAAGATTTTTCCATTGACATCATGATTGATTCTGGCCCCAATGCACGATCCATTCAAATTGAGCTGAGTCCATTTACACTAGTCGGTGCTACTACCCGTTCTGGCTTACTTTCTTCACCAATGCGTTCCAGGTTTGGAATCACTTGCCGCTTGGAATATTACGATGCTGAAGTACTCAAAACGATCATCCTTCGTTCAGCTCAAATTCTGAACACACCTATAAAAGACGATGCCGCATACGAAATCGCCCGTCGAAGCCGTGGAACCCCAAGAATTGCCAATGCCTTGTTAAGACGATTGAGAGACTTTGCCCAAATCAAAGGGAATGGAACGATTGACATGGAAATTTCACAATACGCCCTCGACGCACTCAACGTCGATGAGAACGGATTGGATGAAATGGACAATCGAATTTTATCGACCATCATCGAAAAGTTCAAAGGTGGCCCAGTTGGTATTACAACCATTGCAACGGCCGTGGCCGAAGAAGCTGGGACCTTGGAAGAAGTCTACGAGCCTTTTCTAATCAAAGAAGGATACATCAAAAGAACGCCGAGAGGGCGGGAAGCCACAGAGAAATCGTACAAACATTTGGGCATTGCTGTTCCCTATGATCCAAAGAAACCTTCGTTGTTTGATTGACAGTTAAGTTGAAGCCGAAGCGGAAGATTAAGTTTAAATAAGACAATTATTGATCTAAATAGAGGTCTTTCCAATCCCCGCAGTGGAACAAGTTTCTTTCTGTTCCCAACTTCTGCCCAGGGCAAAACCTTGTTCCTGTTTGATGCTTTTGGTCGAGTGAAATATGAAATGAAAATTTCTGCTTTCATAATAAAAAACAATCCGGCTTGATGGTATCGAATCTGGGGTTTATTATTGGTCGCTTGGAAGAAAAATGGAAAGTTGATGTTTATCAACTGATGATCCACATTATCATTTTAATGTAGGCTCGTAACTCTTGCGTGCTTCAAATTATTGATAATTAAGTCGACCAGAGGCCTCATTGATCCGCGTAAGGCTAGCTGGAGCTAGCCACGAGCCACCTATTTTTATTGGCAACAACGATCTTTCTCTTCCATTGTCTTTTCTCCTGTCTTTTCTCCTGTCTTTTCTCCTTGTAGCTCTTGACAAGCACACACAAAACGGGAGAACAAATAATCAGCCACCCAAAATTTAAAACTTTTTTTCATTTTATTTTAAACCTTTTCCAACCCTTGATTTTTTCATGCGTCATTAATTCAAAGCAGCTAAGGAAAAACAATCTGCTTTTCTAAAATGAAATTTCTATTCTCTTATAAAATAGAGAATCATCAAGGCCAAA
>CALBCY010000123.1 GCA_937927195.1 uncultured Chitinophagales bacterium | reverse complement strand
CTAGACATTTTCTCAAATCAAAAATTAGCTTTATTTTATGTGCAGTCTTTTGGTCTTATGACGGCTTATTTTTGGTCTTATGATGCTTACTTTTGGTCTTATGACGCTTGCTTTTGGTCTTATGACCAAAAGGGTATTGTTTAATTAGTCGTGCCCATAAATTAAGCATTTTTGCTTCGTTTCATAAAAGTTCACCAAGCCCTTTGGTGATAACACCAAAGGACAGCCATGATTTGTCTAGTACTCAAACTTTTTACTATAAGCGAAGCGATCTAAAAAAATCTATTTCTTAGTGATCGTCATTTTAGCGTTGCCCATTGCAGGCATAATTTGTTCTATTTTAACAGCTTCTTTGCTGTTGCTATCAATCCAAAATTTGGTCTGATCTTTTTCGTTTTCAATATTGTTAACTAAAATCACATCGCAGCTTTTGCCATCAAGGTCTTCTTGGCCGGTGCATTTGGCAACAACTTGTTTGGCTTTCATGGTCATCATGTCTGCCAGGAAAAATGAATGTTCTTCACCCTCTTTCATTTCCAATCCAGCTAAAAGATAATCAAATCCGGGTCCATCTGCGATCGCAAGTCCTTCTATTGGAATTTCAATGTCTTTACCCATCGCATTGAGCTTGATCATTTTCTCGCCATATTCAAATTGCATTTGCTGACCACCTTGTTCTAGGTTTCTGCTAATAGATTTCATTTGATCATTAAAAACAACCATATCTTTTGATTGCCCCATTGCGCCTACAGATACATCGTTCACCGTCCAGCCAGCATCAGATTTGCTGACTGTTCTGGTCATGGTCATAGGCATTTTTTGCCCTTGCATTTCAATCAGTACATCATATTCTGTTGTTCCTTCCTGCCATTCATAAGAAGTAGCTGGAAGAGCCGTTAAGACTTGCATTTCAACTTTTTCTTCCAACACAACAGTAGAGACGTCGATGGTCAAAGCTTCCAAAGTTTTTGCAACATCATCTGGAATGTCTTTCTGATAAGAACCACCCAAATGTACAGAAAGGAATTTCTCCACTTGCGCATACATCGCTTTTCTATTCAATGGCTTTCTGAATCCGTGGCCTTCATCTTCCGCCAATAAATAGTCAACTGGATGGCCTTTGTCTCTCAAGGCGATAACGATTTGATCAGCTTCTGCTTTTTTTACTCTTGGGTCGTTGGCTCCTTGAACAATCAACAATGGTTTTGAAATATTGTCAACGCTGAACAAAGGGCTCGCTTCTTTCAGTAACTTTTGCCCTTCTTCCGTTTCTGGATCTCCAACCATTTGGTACAACCATTTTCTTCCAGCTTCCCAGTAAGGTGGAATAGATTCTAGCAATGTGAACAAATTACTCGGTCCAACAATGTCGATTCCACAGGCATACAATTCTGGTGTGAAGGCCAATCCTGCCAGGGTTGCATAACCTCCATAGGATCCACCCATGATGGCAATTTTATCCGGATCTGCAATTCCCTGATCAATCAAATATTTCACGCCCCAAGTAATGTCATCCTGCATCAATTTTCCCCATTGCTTGTCTCCTGCATTCATAAATGCCTGACCATAACCTCCACTTGCTCTGAAGTTCGGTTGAAGGACAGCATAGCCACGATTGTTCAAAAACTGTACATCGCTGTCGTAACCCCAATAATCTCTTGGACCTTTTGGGCCTCCATGAACTAAAATTACAGTAGGAAGGTTTTTTGCATTCTTTCCAGCAGGAAGAGAAAGGTAACCAGGTATTTCCAATCCATCGCTACTCTTGTAACTGATTGGTTGCATAGGGGATAAGTGGTCCTCCACTTTTTTTAACTTTGGTCTTGGTGTGTATTGTAAAATTAAATCCTTGCTTTCCGGATCAAAGAAATATACTTCTGTTGCATATTTATCACCAGAAACAGAAATTAATATTTTACTATAATCTTTGGTGAAACTTTTAAATCCTACTTCTCGATCTTTAAACTGTTTCTTTAAATAATTGTAAATTCCTTCCCATTTTTTATCCTTAAAATATCTTGTGTTTTTATCATCTACATAGGAAGTAGAAATTATCTCACGGGTGTTGTCATTCATCCAAAGGTTGCCAAAGTCAACTTTTTCTTTTGGATCGCTTTCAACAAAAGTAACTTTTCCGGTTTCTGGGTTTAAGGTATAAAGACTCGTTAAATTGACATCCCCTTTATTGGAAACCAAATAACATTCTTTATTGTCCTTTGTCCAATTTACAATCCCAGCAGATTCTGAAATATTGTTAGAATAAACTTCTTCGAAAGTACCATCTTCATCAACCCTCAATATTTGCGAGTTTCCATCTTCATCAGTTCTGGAAGCCATCCTTAGATTTTCATCCCAATCGAAAAAGTATCCGGTATAACGATTGTTGTTTTCGAATACTTTGCTTAGTTCACCTGTTGAAATTTTAAGCTTGTATAAATCATGCCAAGCCTTGTCTCTGTCATTCAATCCGATCATCATCATATCCGGATCTTTTTTGGAGGCAGAATACATTCTAACCGAGACTTCTTTTAGAGGAGTTAAGTTTCTGGATTCAGGAGCTTTTTTATCAGGACTTGCTTCAGAGCCAGGATCGACCGCAAAAATGTTGAAGTTCTCATCCCCACCGTCATCATTGACATAAAGAATGTACTTGGCATCTTCGGTCCACATATATCCGAGAATTGGAGAACTACTGGCAGTCAATAATTTGGCTTCTGAAAAGTCAGCATCAAACTTTTTGACCCAGACATTCATAATTCCATTGTATTCCCGCATGAAGCTAACATAGGTTCCATCGGGACTCAATTGGCCTGATGAAATTTCGGGATTTCCAAAGAATATTTCTCTGTCAACAATTGAAGACTCTTTTTGAGCAGTAATCGATAAAATAGGGAGTGAAAAAATCATAATTATAATGATAAAATTTTTCATGATCGGCGATTTAAAATATAATCAAATTTAATAAATAGGCTGAGCATTCCTTGTAAATCAAGTAATTATTTAATTTAAAAGATCAATTTTCTAAGACTATCGTGGTAAAACAGCCATGAATTACTGTTTTCGATTGATCTACAAGCTTTTATAAAATTTTTAACTATGTGTTTTAATGCAATTTAAATCGGATTAATCTAAACATTAGCTTTTATCAAAGCATCGACCTGATCTTGAATTTTTAGAACAATGCAGGGCCTCGTTTTTCTATTGTTTACCTAGTCATTCAAATCCAGTCGACGCTTCAATATTGTCTATTAGTGAAAGATTAGAATAAGCAGGATGCTTTAGCTAAAGCGTGTCTCATTGAACAATGAGATTCATCTTTTGAAAATTGTGGGATTTGGGATTTAGAGTGGTGCTAAATAATGCATTTTTTTTTTAATGGTTTATATCATTTGTGGTCAAAATGCAATTGATTTTTATTCGGTCTTGAATGAAGTGGTTTCTATGATTGCTTTTAATATTCTGGACAGGTTTATATTTAATTTTGGAATGAATAGACAAAAACTCATTTCAAGAAAAAAACAGGAAAACGTTTGACTGAAAAGCCATTGAATTTGCTTTGAAAATGCTATATTTATCGATCGAAAATACAGTTGCAAAAAAATAGTTAATGTTAGAAAAAATCTCCAAATGGGCAATGGGTGATGCAAAACAAGGAAAGTTAATGGTATTCTTTGGTTTGATTTTACTGATAGTATTCTTGTTTATTTTAAAGACTGATGTTCCATTTTACAGAGGTGCATTGATCCCTATGGCATTTACGATGCTGGTGTTGTTGGCTTATGGAGGTTTCTTGGCATTCAGTCGGATTGGGCACATGCAAAAGATGATCCAGCTGTATGAAAATTCTCCAAAAGAGGCCTTAGCGCTGGAATATAAAAAAGCAGCAGTTGATCATCGAAATTATTCTGTGATGAAGAAAGTTTGGCCAGTTTTAATGTTGCTTGCCTTACTGGCTTTTTCTTTTTTGAAAACTGACTATTCCAAAGGTACAGCCATTGGATTTATTTTTTTGTCATTCGCTGGTTTTATGATAGATAGCTATTTGCATCAGCGATTGATTCCTTATTGGGCCTATTTAAAAAAACAGGTGGAGGATTGATTTTTTAATGCATTTGACATTGTTTACCATAAGTTATGAAATTTCAATTTATGCTTGAAATCTGATTTCATTCTTAAAGTGTGTTATTCCAAAATTACAAAATGGAATTTTAAAAGATCTTAGCCTAAATAAGAATGCTGTTTTATATTTAGAAAATTTATCATCTAAAATCGTCCGATTAGAATTGAATAAGTACTTTTGAATTTCAGTAAGGAGACAATATTTATTTCAAAAAAATAGAAAGAGCATGCTTGTAACAAAAGGGATCGGAATAGCTAAATTGTTTAAGTGGACCGCTGGGCATATTCTTTGGTTAACTGCTTTGATGGGTTTGGTTGCTGCTTTGTACCATTTCAATATCATTAGTTTTGCAATACCGTGGTTGCCAATTTCTGTCATTGGTACTGCCGTCGCATTTTTTGTAGGTTTTAAGAACAACCAAGCTTATGATCGAATGTGGGAAGCCCGAAAAATTTGGGGTGGAATCATCAATGACAGTCGTACTTGGGGTATGATGGTAGATGGATTTGTCTCTAACCTTTTTGCAGACAATAAAGTTTCTAAACATGAAATCTCTTCGATCAAAAGACGCTTGATTTACAGACACATTGGCTGGTTGTATGCTCATCGAAGTCAGCTGTTGATTCCTACACCTTGGGAGCACATTAGCCAGGGTGGCCATACAGCCAAAACTGCAAAATATTATCAAGAAAACTATGGTGTTGGTTTGGTTGGGGATGAAATTACAAGAACCGAGCTAAATTTGTTTTTACCTCAAGGGGAATATGAACGGCTGATCAATTACAAAAATACAGCGACACAGATAATCAATGAGCAATCCAGAGATTTAGCGGCTATACGCGAGGACGGATTGATCGAAGATTTCAGACACATGGAAATGGCCAACATGCTAAAAAGTTTTTACACTTTACAAGGCAAAAATGAACGAATAAAAAAGTTTCCACTGCCTCGCCAATATGCCAATATGAGCCGCTATTTTGTTGGGATTTTTATCAGCCTTCTTCCCTTTAGTATGATTCCGGAATTGATGAAATTGGGTCCACAAGGTTTTTGGCTGTCTATTCCAATAACGGTGTTAATCGGATGGGTTTATGTAATGATGGAAATTGTTGGCGATTATACTGAAAATCCATTTCAAGGAATGGCCAATGACATTCCAATGCTTTCCTTGTGCAGAGTCATCGAAATTGATTTGCGTGAAATGCTAGGTGAGACAGATTTGCCACCCGCTGTACAAGCGAAGAATGGCGTGTTGATGTAGCGAGCTCGCTTCGATTTTTGATATTTTATTTCAGTAAAGTATAAACTAAGAACTCCCCCATTTTACTAGAAGGCAAAAATGGGGGAGTTCTTAGTTTGAAAAAGATAATTGTATAAAACTAAAGAACCCCGCCGTGAAAATGTCATGACAGTTTTTTTTTAGTTTAAAACAAAACCAATTGTTTCATGAGTAAATTAAAAACCTCTCAATGTTAAAGATTATTCTTGAGTACTAGCCAAAGCATGGCTTTCCTTTGGTGTTGTCATCATAGCCGTCAGGTTAAAATGTAATGCTCATCAAAACAATATACATGACAAGGTTTTTGCGTCTCACTACCTGTTACAAACCATCCTGAACCACTAACCATCTGTCATCTTGGGCTTGACCCAGCTGGGCTGGCACACAAGATCACGTGAACCAACAATTACATAACACTAGCCAAACAAATCCCTTTAATGATACAAATTTGATCGTATAATAAAAAGTGTTCTACACCCTGACGGCTATGGTGTTATCACCAAGATTTTGGTCATAAGACCAAAATAAAGCTATTTTTTGATTTGAGAAAATTGCTAGTACTCAAATATTATTCTTTTGTTGTTAGCTCTAGCCTTTTTAAAAACCGCTTTCAACTAAACTTAAGGAGAAGTGTATTCTGCCATTTTATTAACTTCTATGTCTATGAGCTAGGTGGAACAAAAAAGCAAAATTTGTGGTTATAAATTTTTAGAGGATAAATTTGATGCCAACAAAGTGTTTTGAAATGGTAAAAATAGAATTGATAAAAGGTGACATAACGAATTTGGAAGTCGAGGTAATTGTTAATGCTGCAAATACATCGTTGCTGGGTGGAGGTGGAGTTGATGGAGCAATTCACAGAAAGGGCGGAAAGCAGATCTTATATGAATGCATAGAAATTCGAAACCGACAAGGTGGATGTAAAACTGGAGAGGCTGTCATTACAAGCGGAGGGAATTTGCCAGTTAAGAAAATAATACATACGGTTGGTCCGCGATGGAACGACAATAAATCTGATGAAGTGAACAAGCTAAAAAGCTGTTACCAAAATAGTCTGCGATTGGCTGAAGAAAATAAATTGACGTCAATAGCTTTTCCGAATATCAGCACAGGAATTTATAAGTTTCCAAAGGATAAGGCTGCCGAAATTGCTATAAATGAAGTTAAGAGATTTGAAACTGTTTTCATCAATAAAGTGGTCTTTGTTTGTTTTGATGATGAAAATTTTGATTTGTATAAAATGCTTTTGGATTTTGGCTTTTAGCTTTATTGAGCTTTATCATTACAATTAATCAAGAATAGGAATCCTTAATTGAAAGAGAAATTTCAATTCAATTAGAATGTCATATTCAGAAAATTCAAGTTTATTTGGTGAAAACTCATTCAGTAATTCTGAGTTGGTTTCATGAGCATTTATTAAAGAGTAATTTATGAAATTTTCAATTATTAGTATGGTTGTTTTTTTCTTGACTTTTTGCTATTTTAGGGCAAAACAAAATAACATATTAGTTGAAGCTAAGCAAGTGAATACTTCTTTAAGCCTAGCTGAAAAAGATTTGCTTGATAAACTGTTTATTGATTATGAACTTGGGTTAGAAATCAAAGGATATACAAATAATCAATTAGAAGGGCTTTATAAGCATAACTGGATTGATGATAAAAAGTCCGAATTAAAAGGAATCAAATCTGTCTTTGAAAAAGGTGAAAGATCTCAGGTTGTTAAACAATTGTGGAAAACCGTCGAGAAGGAAAAATACAAAATTTTTTCTTGTGGAGGATATGGAAGCGAGGATAGATATTTTATAGCGGCTGTTAAAACCACCGATAAATATGAGCTTTTCCGAGTTCAGGAAACAAATGGTATAAACCATGAATTATCAACAGAACATATCATTGAGTTCCTAAGAAAATGGGGAAATACGGTCGGATTATCCTTTCCTAAAGTGGAATATGACAGCTTCACCATTCTCTTTGAAAACCTCGATTTTGATTTAGAAAAATTCAGCGAAGAATGCATTGAGATTTGTCCTGAATTTTTAACAGGATTTGAAAATGCAAAAGATTTGGAACGTTACATTAAAAGAAATAGGTTCCTTGATTTTTGGTGGGATTAAATGCAGATGGTCAAGGCTCTATTATAAGTTTGAGCAGGGATGAACCCCTTACACCAACTCCACCACCACAATTTTCTTGCCTCGAAATTCCACTTCGTCTCCTTCTGATTTTCCTCTCAGCATTTTACCAATTGGAGAAATCATTGAAATGCAAAAAAAAGTCTCCTCTTCCAAAACAACTTTTCCAATTCCGATTGAAATGAAATATTTACCTTGATTGGTAATGACCAAACTTCCTTTGTCTATTGTTGTGTTTCTTTTTTCTATGTTTATCTGATTCAATTCTCCCTTCGAATTCAAGGCAGCGCCCAATTGGACTTTATTGTTTTCGATCTCTCTTTGCATCATCGCTCGACCAGTCTCAAACTTGTCGCCGGCACTGCTTTTAGTTTCATTGTTCCTCGCTTCTTGTGCAGAAAGAATGGTCTTCTGCAAGGTGGCTATCTTTTCGTCAACCTGCTCATTGAGGTGCTGAAATATTTTATGTTTCCAATCCATTTAATCTTAATTCGAGGTATTCCTTGATCAAAACATCCACCGTTAATTTATTGTCAAGGGTACTCGCATTGGTAACGACTTGAGAGACAAAAAAACGATCCATCATCAACATCAGATCAACCGAATATTTGCGAAACTCTTTTTGCTTGATACCCTTTTTATAAATTTCTGAAATATGAAAAAGCAGGTCTTCAATAAACAGATCAACTTCTGCCCAAACCGTGGGATAATGATTTTTTAAATCGTTGAGGAAAGATAGTGAAATTCCAGACAGGGTATTGCACAAGGCGCTCATAAAATTGGTATAGGATTCTGTTACAGATTTCGTTTCCTGCTTAATAATCGGATCAAAGATCAATTGTTTCAAATCATCAATCAATAGCCTTGCTGTTTTTAGAAGAATTTCTTCCTTGCTGGTGAAATATTCATAAACAGTCGATTTGCTCTTGCCCATCAACTTTGCCAATTTATTGATCGAAAGCTTCTGTAAAGGCTCATTCTGCAAGAGCGGGAGCAGATTTCTCAGCCAATCGTCCACCTTTTTATCGATCTCTTTGCGATTTTTTTCTATAGATTTTCTTCCCATGTGTTGCAAATATCGGAAAATCGAACTATTATTGTATTATTAGTTCGATAAAGTTTTGAGAAAAATTGGGTATTGGGCATTGGGTATTGAGTCGCAACTGGAACGCCAGCCCGGAACGCTTCGTGTGTTTTTATGCTTTTGGGTCGTGCCGTGTGACGGTCCAAACAAAGCTGCTTTTTGGCTTTGCTGGGCGGCGATCCGCTTCATGTTAAATCTTAGCTTCTTAGCTCCTTTGCCTTAAAACCCACAAACCATCTGATTTTTTCAACTTAAACTTCGACTTAATCTTAAACTTAAACTTATCCTGAGATGAAAGACTTAAAATACCTCGCAGCCTACATCAACCCAGCCCTTGCTGCCATCGGTTTATTGGCTGGTGGTTACCTAACTTATTTGAACGTGGCTTTTGTTTTTCTTCTGGTTCCAGTTATAGATCAATTTGGTCCTGTAGATTCTCATAATTCTGATAAAGAAGAGAAAAAGGAGCTGTTGAGCAACAAGGTGTTCGACTGGTTGCTTTATTTGAATTTGCCAATTTTATACGGTATCATATTTTTGTTTATTTATGCAATGGGGCAGGGGGGCATGACTACTTTTGAATTGGTAGGCAACATTATTTCTGTAGGAATTGTCATTGCTACATGTGGAATAAATGTAGGACATGAATTGGGCCATCGCAAGCAAAACTTTGAAAAGCGAATCGCTCAGTTATTGTATTTGCCGGCCTTGTACATTCACTTTTTCATAGAACATAATTTGGGGCATCACAAGCATGTGGCAACGGACATGGATCCTGCAAGTGCAAAACAAGGAGATGTTTTGTATTTGTTTTGGTTCAAATCTGTCATAGGAGGTTACAAAAGTGCTTGGAAAATTGAAAAGGACAGAATGGCCAGAAAGCGCTTGCCTTTCTTTAGTTTGAAAAATGAAATGATTCAATT
>CALBCY010000122.1 GCA_937927195.1 uncultured Chitinophagales bacterium | reverse complement strand
AACAGTCAAAGTCAGCCGTCAGGTCACCGGGCCTGCGCTCAAGTGCAGACGTACCAAAAGCAATGGCGAAGCCAAGCGTACTATAAGGCCGAAGGCCGTACCAAAAGCCCGCAGGGCGTACGGACTGGCCTTAACCTTTGTCTTTGGCCACAGCCATCTACAACCCAAGTGCTTTCAAACTCTCCGCTCTATTCCTTTCCAAAAAGGCATCTATCGTTTCAAAATGCTCAATCACCCTTTTGTCTTTGAATTCAAACACCTTTTGTGACAATCCGCGGAGGAAGTCCCTGTCGTGAGAAACGAGAATCAAAGTGCCGTCAAAACTTAAAAGGGCTTCCTTTAAAATGTCTTTGGATTTGATGTCGAGGTGATTGGTCGGCTCATCCAGTATAAGGAGATTGACAGGTTCGAGCAATAGTTTCACCATGGCCAATCTTGTTCTTTCTCCTCCAGAAAGTACCGAAACTTTTTTATCGATGTCTTCGCCGCTAAACATAAAGCAGCCGAGAATGTTTTTTAGCTGGGTTCTTACTTCGCCTTTCGCGATTTCATCGACCGTCTCAAAAACTGACAATTTGGGATCGAGTAGTGAGGCTTGATTTTGTGCAAAATAACCAACCTCAACATTGTGGCCTAGTCCGCATTCGCCATCGACTTCAATTTCGCCCATGATGGCTTTGATCATCGTTGATTTGCCTTCACCGTTTCTTCCTACAAAAGAAACTTTCTCGCCTCTTTCAATGGCCATGTTGGCGTCCTTGAAGACAACCAAATCATCGTATTTTTTTGAAAGGTCTTTCACCGAGACAGGATAATCTCCAGATCTGTTACAGGACGGAAATTTCAGCTTTAAGGCTGAGTTATCAATTTCATCAATCTCAATGATCTCCAATTTCTCCAGCATTCTCTCTCTGGAATTGACTTGATTCGACTTTGAGTACGTGCCTTTGAATCGCTCAATAAATCGTTTGCTGTCTAGTATGAATTTTTGTTGTTCCTTGAAAGCTTTTACTTGGTGCGACCTGCGATCTTCCCTCAACTGCAGATAATGAGAATAGTTGGCTTTGTAATCGTAGATTCTACCCATTGTCACTTCAATGGTTCGGTTGGTAATGTTATCGATAAAAGCTCGATCATGCGAAATGACCAGAACCGCTTTAGCTTTGTTGACGAGAAAGTCTTCCAACCAAATCACAGATTCAATATCGATGTGATTCGTCGGCTCATCTAGTAGAATTAAATCGGGTTTTTGTAATAAAATTTTAGCCAGCTCAATCCGCATTCTCCAGCCCCCGCTGAATTCACTGGTTGGTCGGTGAAAGTCTTCTCGCCTAAAACCAATTCCTTCTAGGGTCTTTTCAACCTCAGCATCGTAGTTGACTTCTTCGATAGAATAATAAACCTCACCCAATTGAGAAACCTTGTCAATGATGTCCATGTATTCCTTAGACTCATAATCCGTTCGCGTTTCCAATTCTTTATTGAGTCTTTCCATTTCGACTTTCATTTCCAAAACCTTTCCGAAAGCCTTGGAAGTCTCTTCAAAAACGGTACAGTTGTCTTCAGTCAATAAATGTTGTGGCAAATAAGCAATAACCGCCTCTTTGGGATAACGAACATGCCCCTTGGTAGCCTGTTGAAGACCAGCAATGATTTTCATCATCGTTGACTTTCCAGCGCCATTCTTCCCCATCAAAGCTATTTTATCCGTTTCATTGATGACAAATGATACATCTTTGAACAGTGTTTGTCCACTAAATTCCACGGCTATATTGTCTACTGAAATCATAATTTTCTCTTTAAGTGCACAAAGCTATAAAAAAGAGCGTAAAAAAAGCTTCGTGGTTAATTGAATTTGTGGCAGGTCTTGCTGTGTTCAAACTCTTAATAAGCCTATTAAAAAAATGAGCATGGTATTAATTTATTGATTAAATTTGTACTTCTAATTTTAATGTCCAATTGTTAAAAATGAGAGCACTTCTTTTTTGTTTTGTTTTGTTAACCGGTATTTGTTTTACTACAAACAATAATAACAACTATAAAATCTTCATTTTAGAGGGCTCGGACTGGTGTGCCAATTGTATCAATCTTGATAAAAATGTTTTGTCAGACAGCACTTTCATTCATTTTATCAATGAGCAGAATATCGATCTTATTCGAGTGAATTTTCCGCAGAGATTGAAATTGACTAAGGAAGAAATTGCCTACAATGAAAGCATCGCTGAAAAGTATAATTTTGAAGGGGTTTTTCCAACGATCATCCTAGCCAAAGATGAATCAGATTTTGACAAATTTAACTACGATTCTGAAAGTACCGAACAACTTATATCGAAAATAGAAGCATTGTTGGAATGAAAGAATTCATTCGAAATTCTAAGTTAATGGGTTCTGCTTTTCAGCTTGCCGTGGTCTTGGACGATGAAACGACTGCCAATGAAATGCTCAATTTGGGCATCGATGAAATAAAAAGAATAGAGCAGCTGTTTTCCGAATTTTTACCCAACTCTGAAACTTCAAAAATCAACAATAATGCTTACCAGGAAGCTGTTGAAATTTCACCCGAATGTTTCGATTTGATTCAACGAAGTCTTTCCATTTCCAAGTTGAGCAAAGGCTGTTTTGACATAACTGTCGGCCCACTCAAAAAAATCTACAATTTTAAAAATCAATTTTTTGAGATGCCCACCTTAGAGACCGTTTCATCCGCTCTAATGAAAGTGGGTTATCAATACATAGAATTGAAAAAAAAGGTAAATGCACCTACCATAAGATTTAAAAAACTAGGCATGAAAATCAGTTTTGCTGCGATCGGAAAAGGCTATGCTTCTGATTGCGTGATGAAATTATGGAAAGAACAAAATGTAAAATCTGGCTATGTCAATGCAAGTGGTGATTTAGCGGCTTTTGGAAAGCGTGCTGATGGTACAGCTTGGAATATTGGAATAGCCAATCCCGATAAAATAAATGGCAAAACCGAAATGCTTTTTAATGTTCCGGTTGAAAATGCTTGTGTTGCCACATCTGGAGACTATGAACAATATTTTACCTATAAAAACGAACGCTATTCTCACAATATTCATCCAATTACTGGTCTGCCATTGAAGGGAATAAAATCAGTGAGTATTTTTTCGCCAAGCGCAGAGTTATCTGATGCATTGGCAACTGCTGTCTATGTAAAAGGCGTTACAGAAGGGATGGCTTTTGTCAATCAATTGCCAGAAACACATGCCATTGTTATTGATCAGGAAAATCAATTGGTTTTCTCTAATGAAATTAATTATGAAGTTGCTTAGGTTTGGTTCATTGTTTTTGATTCTGTTGGTTTTGTTGGTTCTGCAATCTTGCACAGCCCTCAAACCATATGAAAAGGTGTATGTCAATGATCCTGAAATGCAAATGGGGGGGGATTCGAGTGAAAGTTACAATAAGTACGTTCAATCAATCCGTGAAGGAGGTATTCCAGCTGGAGGATCAAAAGGCAGTGGAGGTTGTGGTTGTAACTAAGCAAAGTATTTAAATTGAAATAATAAATCGGTTTTTACTACAAGTCTAATTTTATATTTATCAAAGTCACGGGTTAAAGGCCAAAAGCCTTTCAAATATGCGGAAGAAGTATTTACTTATTGGGGGATTGGCCATTTTTCAGCTGTTTACACAAGCTCAAGAAATCAAAGATACCCGGATTCAGAAGGTGAAAAAAACTGAAATAGAATTGGTCTATAACCAATACTTTCAGGATGGAAATAATTCTGCAGTAACAGGTGGTACCGGGACAGAAAAATTGACGGTTTATGGTCCTGCCTTGAAACTTAAACAAAAGAAGAATTACAAGAAAGGTAAAAAAGTAAAACAAAGGAATTTAAGTCTAAACATTGGTGCAGATGTGATTTCTTCCGCTTCTACTGACAAAATTGATGCTGTTGTTTCTTCAGCCTCCTTGCTTGACACAAGAGGCTATTTGAATGTTGAATATGGAGGAACATCGCTTGAAAAAAATATAAGTATTTATGGTGGAATGGGTTTCTCTTTGGAAAGCGATTATTTGTCTGTTGGAACAAAGCTTGGAGCAATCAAGAAAAACAAAGAGGAGTCTCAAAGTCTGTCTGCCGAGTTTCAATTTTTCAATGACGACATGCGATGGGGTCGGTTGAGCAAAGGTTTTTTTAATCCCAAGACCCTTATTTATCCAGCTGAACTAAGAGGGACCCAATGGAATGAAAAATACAAACGTTATTCCTACAATCTTAAATTGGGTTGGACTCAAATCATAAACAAACGAAACATTGCTGCGGTCTTTCCTGAAATAGCTTACCAGGCGGGATTGCTGTCCACGCCTTTTCATAGGGTTTATTTCAATGATGGGGCAGATGCTCCCGAAACATTAGGCGTTGAGCAATTGCCTGATCAAAGATTAAAGTTTGGTCTTGCTTTAAAACTAAATACATTTGTTGGTGGAAATTTAATCCTCAAAAACAGCATAAATTCCTATAAGGACAGTTTTGGAATATTGGCCATTGCCTTTGAAAATGAAACGGCCATCAAAGTGAATCCCAATTTCACGCTTTCACCAAATGTAAGGTATTACATTCAAAACGGAAGCGACTATTTCAAAGCCTACAAAGAACACGACCCCTCTGAGGAATATTTCACCAGTGATTATGACCTCTCGGACATTCAAACTTACAGTCTAGGTTTGGCTTTGAAATACAAACTCAAGAATTCTAAAAATAAAAAAAATCATTTCAAAACCATCACAAGTCGCTATACTTATTACAAGCGAAGCGACGGATTGACTTCCCATGTTTTGTCCCTAATATTCAATATGGAAGTGGCGAAGAAGTAAGCAAATCTTAACCACAATCTGTCCTTCCTGACCCCGATTAGAAACACCTACTTTGCGTCTTCGCCCCTTTGCGTTTGAAATCAAACCATCCGCTTCGTGACCATTGTCTTCAGGTTCATAACACAAGCCACCGAGCTATGAACAAAATCAATAAAAAAATGCTATTTTTAAATCTAGTTTAATGAAATAACACCAAAGTGAAAAAGTTTTTATTACTAATAATTATTTGTTTTAGCTACCTAATACCGCAGCAAGCCGAAGCACAGATCAACGAAGATAAATTGGGTGCTTGGTACATGTACTTCTTCAATACCACCTTCAAAGATGGGCCTTGGGGAATACAAGGAGATATTCAGCACCGTAATTGGAATGTTGCTGGAGATTTGGAGCAATTGCTTTTACGTGCAGGCTTAACGTACAAACCCAAAAACGAGGACATAAAAATTACCCTTGGATATGGAAACATCACCACAGGAACCTACGGATCTGACAAAACTACTAGCGCAGAGAGCAGAATTTATCAGGAAGTTTTGTTTCCTGTAAAATTTGGAAAAAGATTTGTCACCAAACACCGATTCCGTTACGAACAGAGATTCGTTGAAAGCCAAGATTTTAGAACTCGGTACAGATACAACCTCTTCGTTAATGTAGCTTTGAACAAGCCAAACATGGAGGCGCAGACCCTCTATTTGGCACTTTACAATGAACTATTCATCAACGGTCAAAGAGAAATTGGAGACGGGAGAGAAGTGGAAATTTTTGATCGAAATAGATTGTATACTGGACTTGGCTACATAATCAAAAAAGGATTGAACGTTCAAGTCGGCGTCATGAACCAAGCCACAGACAATTGGTCAAAAAGACAGTTTCAGTTGAGCCTGCATCAGAAATTGTGATGCACATACCAGCTGCTTGACGTCTTAGCTCATAACAAACAACTCTTACAACTTACATGCAAAAAACAATACAGGGCCACTTTGGGTGCAGAATTGATCAGCGTTAAAGAGGATGTATTGTTGACGCTCAGATCGGCTAAGGGCTCTTACTACAGCCCATCTGTCCTTTCGACGAAGGAGAAAACTTTTTCGAAAATGCATGGAGTATTGTATAAAGCTCAGACTGCGATCCGAGCTAGAGACTAAGTAGAAATTCATAGGTTCCACTAACAAGATTCCTCCTAAGGTCGGAATGACAGTTTGGAGTGTGGCAGATAGAGGGTTTCACTCCTTCCCTACTCTTTCAACAATTTACCAACAAAAATTTCTTGCTCATATTTAAGCAATATGAAATACAATCCTTGCGATAAAAAAGGAGGGAGTTCTGATTCTATCCATTCACTTGTAGCAGCAGTTTTATTTCGACTGAGAATCGCCCCTCTTGAATCCAACAACAATAATTCAAAGGGTTCAGCTGGTTTGGGAGATTTTATTTTGAAAAAATCCTTAACAGGATTGGGATAGATTTGAAGGCCAGAAAAATCCTCATAAATCAATCCCTGCACAAACACCCCATTGGTATCAAGCACCATCGTATCACTCAATAAAACCAATTCTATAAGCTGAATACTTGTATCGGATCCACAAAGACTGTCAGTAGCAATTAGTTGCACAAAATATTGACCAGTATCAGCGTAAATGTGTTGAATACCAGCTGCGGCATCGGAACTTTCACCATCACCAAAATTCCACTCAAAATCATTGGCATCTTCCGAAGTATTAATCATAAACACACTCAAGCTGTCAATTTCATAGTAAAAATCAGACAATGGAAATTCTTTGATTTCTATTTCTATTGTGTCCTTGGCTGAACAAATTTCATTGCTCACTTCAACTTTGTATTCTCCTGAAAGCTCAACAAAAATTTGTTCCGTGGTATCTTGTGTAGACCATGACACATTGGTAAAATCTCCCATCACATTCAACTCCAAATCCATTGTTCCGCAATGAACTGTATCTGGCCCTAAATCAAAAACAGGCGTATTTAAAACTTCAATTTCAGCGTACAATGTATCGTTAAAATTATTAGAATCGCCAGCTAAATTGGTATAGGATTTCAGTGAAATAACACCCGTCATTTCAGGATAAATAGGATGATAGGCAAAGCCATCATCAAAGGCCTCCAAATTGTAATCAACCGTATCGTAAAATATTTCATTATAAACGCCCTGCAACTCTGTTATGACTACAAAATCGCTTAATGTGAAAGAAGAGTAATTTTGAAATCCTATAATAATTTCACCAGGCTCATCATTGCAAAGGACCTCCTCACTGAACAAAAGATAAGAGCCAACATCTCCAGGAGGAAATTGAAAACCCTTCACTATTAGACTATCCAAAAACAATTCTGTATCTACTTCATCGTCAATCAAACCCTCCGTAGCATAAATGGCCAGTAGCACCTCCTGTCCTGCAAATGCACCTAAGTCTATGGTGTCTTTTTGTCCAATCGGAGAAATAACTGAATTGGAGTCATAAGTCCTTATGGCCTCATAACTCTCCCCACAATCAAAGGACAAAAGAAATTGTAACTGATCATCAGAACCAAGCTGGGTCGAATCTTGTGTACCGAAATTACACAGGGCCAAGTCATAAATCAAAACTGTTGAATCAACGGGAGAAATCAATGGCCCTAACAACCACTCATCTTTGCCTGTTTGAAACAAATTGATTCGCAATGCATTGAAATTGGGATGTTCAGGATCATTGGCAAAAAAATCATTGTCCCATTTGGAATCCACTTTATAATCTGGATGATTTTTCCCATAAGCTTCTTCCCAACCTGGATATTCTTCTTTTAAATTTTCACCATCATAATCCTCAAAGTCCATCCCATCTGCAATGGTGAAATCTGCTGGCCAGTTCCTGCGTTCAATCACCAAGGTATCATTCTCAGCGTTTTGATCAAGATCATATTCCGCAAGGCATTGAATCGAATAAATAGCATTCAAGGACAAATCCAATCCAGTATTCAAAGTTACTATCGTATCTTTTAAGGCAGCTAAGTTGCCTTCGATTGAAATTTCAATCGTCTCATTTAATCCACCTTGTTTGTCGATTGTGAATGTCATATTCTCTTGAGTGAAATACACTTCATTGAATCCCTTATTCCTGACTTTTATTTGTAAATTTTCTTCTGCTCCGAAACACTTCAAATCTTTTGGCTCAACAACTTGCAATAGCTCAATGTCATTTTCTAAAAGTTCAGTAAAATGAATGTTATCCATGAACAATGTTTTGTCTTCTACTTCGGCATTGAACAATCCAAATGCAAAACTGACCGTTTGATCAAAATAAGCATCTAATAAAATTGCAGCATGAAATTGCCCTTCCTCGAAACCATCAGAATTTGAAGCAGCATTTAACTGAAATATCGTATCATGTTGTTCCCAACAATCCGTTGAAGCCAATACAAAAAATGCACTATTTTCAAATTGAGCATATTCAATCATTTCATCATTGACGAGCAACAGGTCAAAAAACAAAGCAGTTCTTTCAGGCAAAAACATTGCCTGGGACATTATTTTTTCGTTCAAATCCATTTCATTCAATGAAATTTTAGCCGATCGACCATTAAGAGAAATCTCATTGTTATTAAAAAAAGCAGAGGACCAAAATGATCCTTCGGTATCAAATCCAATCCCATTCGATTCTGACCAGCCCCAATAAGATTCAGCTAAATTAAAACCATCATAGGCTTCAAATTTTATTATAGAATTAAAGCTTTCCTCCCGACTAAATTCAAAATTTAGAAAGTCATTGACCTCGTTCTGATCTTCATTGACATGAAGTAAAATTTCAAGCTGATACTCAGCGTCTGGCAACAGAGATGGAACCTCCTCCAAATAAACCAAAAGACTGTCACCAGGAGCCATAGTCAGCTCCTCAAAATACTGATCGTTGAAGTTAATCAGCTCCTCTCCGTCAACCATCCAAGAAAAAGTGAAGTAATCATCATTCTCTAATTCTAGGCTTTCTAGCCCATTGTTAACAAAATGGACATAAGGAAGAACGGACATATATTCGCATGGCTCTTCAAAGTAATTTTGGCTTTCCAATACTGCTAAATCCATTTCAAATTTCTGAACCAATTCAATGTTATCAATGAACAAATCCAAATCTTCTATTCCACCAAAATTCCCCTCATTCGCCAGGAAGCTAATTCTGTATATTCCTTCTTCAAATTCAGACAAATCAAAAACTTCTTTTCCATCAAGAATTGAGCTGGAATTCCAAAATTTCACGAAACTAAAACTTTCTTGATCACATCCAGAATAAAGACCAAACACCAATACATCATCCGAATCAAATGAGCCAATTGTTGCTGTTCCAGCATTGTTAAGTTTCAAATCAAAGGACAAAAAACTTGAAGGCAAAATATGGATCGGATCGGATAGCAAGTAATCTTTTTTCTCATTTCCAAAATAGTTGATCTTGAACGCTTGACCATTCAAGTCCGATTCATCGTTGCCAAATGCACTGTTCTGCCATGCTCCCATTTCATTCCCAAACACCATTTCTCTAGACTGCGTCCAAGCCTCCATATTTTCTCCTGTTTCAATAAATGGTAGATCAACTGCTGTTTGAACATCCAAGAATTGAGACAGTGAATTGTTCTCCAGTAATTGATCGGCCTCAGAACTGATCTCGAAGCTTATTTCATAATTGGCAGCGGCATCATCAAAATTAATGTCCGACAATTCAAAGTAAAAAATTTCACTCGAATCAACCAACAAACTCCCTTGGTTTAAAGACATTTCATAATTATAGTCATTGTCCCCTTCCGAAATAAAAACATTGATGCTTAATCCGTCAAGAGAAAAGTCTTCCGAGCCCATATTTCGAATTTCAATTCCAACAGTTTCAGGATTGACAAAACAACTGGCTGTCTCATCTAAAACAACCTGAACAATGCTTAAATCCTGTTCCAGAATGTTCCTTAAAACAACATTGTCAATGGCCCACCAATAATCAAAATCTCCGAAGTAAACAAAGCGGAATTTGTAAGCTCCTTCTTCTTGAGCCTCTAAAGAAATGATTTCATGAACAGTACTGTTCTGCATTTGATCAAAGCTGTAACCAATGTCATTGCTTCCTGTGTTGTAAACTTCCTCCCATTGGCCACCCGCCCATATTTCAATTGCTCCATAGCTGTCTTCAAATGAACGAAACTGATGATCAAATTCCAGTTGCAAGTTGCTGCTGCTTGTCAATGCTATTTCTGGAGATTCCAAAATAAAAAAATTGGGTCCCAAGTCAGGTCCTATAAAATCACTGTCTAGCAAGGCAAAATTGTTATTGATTGGAGCAGGTATAATGCGATTGGCAGGATTGTCAAAATTCCAACCCGATTCAATAGAACTGCTGTCAGCCAAATAGTTGCTCCATCCATTCGGAGCAGTATTCTCAAAGGCTTCGTCAAAGTTCTCCGTCAAATAGCTTTGACCAGACAAGAGCATAGGTATCAAAAACAGGAGAAGAATAAACTTTTCCATAATTAAAGGCTTTCGGTTTGATTGGTTAACAGCTTGCTGAGACTTTAATACAATTAGTACACAATCCCAACAGGCTACTAAAAGAAAAAATCTGATTATTTGAAACATCTGGGTAAAGGAAGCGTCTTTCAAATAAGTAAGGTTAAAATGATAGGTTCAATATTTATACAAAAAATAATTTTGCCCCTTACTAAAGGCAAATATGGAACAAAATTTTGCAATTAATTTGCTATTGGCGAAATAACCTGAATTCTTGTAACATATAATTATTGTTAAAATGATGTTAGTCTAACTTAAATTTTCAGAAAAAATTAGAAATCTGACTACATTTAATCACAAAAGCTAAACATTAAAAAAGCTGCTTTCTTTTGGTCTCATCACCAATCAATAGCTACCATTTGTTGAGTACTCAAATATTTTGAGTATTAACTAAACTAAATATTACAAAATTTATAATCCCCTATATCGGAAACCAGCATGACAAGCGAAACCCTATGCAAAAAACCTATGCGAAAATAGTATTGAGCTTTCTAACAATTTTCATTTCAACACTATTGTTTTCCCAGAGCAATGTTGATAAAAAAGAAATTGTAGCCAATAGAATAGCAACTGCTATTAATACAGACGGAATACCCAATGAACCAGAATGGCAGAAAGCAGCCATTGGAACTGAATTTATACAACTGGAACCCAATCCAGGAACAGCACCCAATCAAAAAACCGAAGTCCGCGTTCTTTATGATGACGATGCAATTTATGTCAGTGCCATCTGCTATGATGCTGATCCGGAAAACATCATTCGCTCTCTTTCGAATAGAGACCGACTAGACAATACTGATTGGTTTGGAATTGCCGTGGACCCTTATCAGGATGGAATAAACGGCTATGAATTTATTGTCAGTGCAGCGGGTGTGCAATTCGATGCGAGGTTTACCAATCAAGGTGAAGACCCGAGTTGGAATGCTGTTTGGACCAGTAATTTTCAGATAACAGATCAAGGTTGGACCGTTGAAATGCGAATCCCTTATTCTGCCATCCGTTTCCCCAACAATGACCAACAAGTTTGGTCCATCAATTTTCTCCGTTATGTGCGCTCCTCAAGAGAAAAAATGTTTTGGTCTGAAATAAAACCAGACGTCAGTGGTTTTCTAAACCAAGGAGGTTTGGTTAAAGGCATACAAAACATCGAGCCACCTGCGAGGTTGTTTTTCTATCCATACGTTTCAGGCATTGTAGAAAACGCATCTGACAAAGCTGCAAACACTTCCGACTGGTCTTACCGATTTGCTGGTGGAATGGACATCAAGTACGGATTGAACGATGCCTTTACCTTGGACATGACTTTGATTCCCGATTTTTCTCAAGTGAAATTTGACAATCAGGTTTTGAATCTTTCCCCCTTCGAAATTCAGTTTGATGAAAACCGTCAGTTTTTTACAGAAGGAACAGAGCTTTTTAATAAAGGCAATTTGTTTTATTCAAGACGAATTGGTGGCTTTCCTGTCAATTATCAAGAGGAAGATGATCTCGGATTAGAAGAAGGAGAAGAACTGATTTCAAATCCCGGTGAAACACGATTGCTCAATGCGACCAAAATTTCAGGAAGAAATAAAAAAAATACAGGAATCGGGTTTTTCAACGCCGTCGTTGGTCAAACCAATGCAATCATAAAAAACAACAGCAACAACACAGAAAGAAAAGTCGAAACCAATCCGCTCACCAATTACAATGTATTGGTGGTCGACCAAGGATTGAAAAACAACTCTTTTATTTCATTAACCAATACCAATGTCCTGCGAAAAGGGGACACCTATGATGCCAATGTAACTGGAACAACCTTCGATCTTAAAAACAAAGAGAATTCTTATTCTATTTCAGGTGGCGGAGCGGTCAGTCAATTATTGTATTCCAATCAAGACAATGACATCGGATTCAAATATTCATTGCAGTTTAATAAAATAAGTGGAAACTTCAATTCCTCTTTAGGCTATAATGTAGAAAGCGACAATTACAATCCAAATGATCTCGGATTTTTATTCAATCCCAATGAAAGGACCTTGTGGAATTTTTCCAGTTATACTTTTTATGATGGCTTTTGGAAATTCAACAGAATGGGGATCAATATGTACACGGAATATTCGCGATTGTACAAGCCCAATGTTTTTTCCAGCTTGAGTTTCAGTCCGAGTGTCTTTTTCATTTGGAATAACTTTTTTGCCAATGGTTTTGAATTCGATTACAATCCAATGGGTAAAAAGGATTACTTCGATCCCAGAACAGACGATTTATCAGCTTATTACAAAGTTCCAGCAAATTTTATGGCTGGCGGATGGATTTCTTCTGATTATCGAAAAACTTTTGCCATCGATGTGCGTTCTTATTACAGAACGTTCTTTGATTCTGAATACCACGGGTTTGATCTTGCAATAATTCCCAGAGTAAGACCCAATGATCAAATGCTGATCATCTATTCTTTTAACCAGAATTACCGCTGGAATCAAGAAGGATATGCAGATAATTTCTTTGATGAAACGGCAGAAGAAGATCAAATAATATATGGCAAAAGAAATATAACGACCTTTGAAAATGCATTGGACTTTACCTATATTTTCACCAATAGAATGGGCTTGGGCATGATTGCCAGACATTATTGGTCTAGGGCGGATTATAAGTCATTTCACAAACTGAATCCCAAAGGAGGTCTCGATTATTCGAGTTATAGCGGAATTGACGAAGATGGAATAGCCTTTAACAACAGCAATTTTAATGCTTTCACCATCGATTTGAACTTTAAATGGCAGTTTGCTCCGGGAAGTGAATTGAACCTGAATTGGAAGAATAGTATCTTCACAAGTGGAAATGAAACAGAAATCGCTTATGGACAAAACTTCAAGGAAACATGGAATTCGCCAAAAACCAATTCTATCTCCTTAAAGGTCTTGTACTTTATAGATTATTTAAATTTAAAGTCACTTTTCCAATAAAACGCTGTCTAAAACGATATATAAACAGGTGGTTGGCCTGACTCTTGAAACTTACTGACATAGCAAAGGTTGTTTTATCAATCAATAATATCAAAGGTAAGGTCAGCCACTTCTTTATCTCCTCTTTCCACTTAAAGCTTTGTTTAAGCATTTTTTCTATACCTTTCTCTCTCTTTGTCAAGCTTTCATTTCTTTTTTCTATCTAAAAATTCTACTCCGATTACATTTCAATTAGGATTCAATAAAAAATCCTAAATTCGCATAAAGTTTTGTACCAGATATTAAACGCTAGCGATGCGCCGACCAAATGTTCAATAAGTCTAGTATCTAATGTTTATTTGTAAAATCTAATGTCGATTATGCGAAAAATAGGTCTCATAGGGGCTGGTCATTTGGGTAAAATCCATTTAAAATTGCTAAAAGAAATTCCCGAATGGGATTTGATAGGTTTTTACGACAGCAATACTGAAGTGGCAAAAGCAGTCGCTGACAAGTTCGCTATCCCCTTCATTGACTCTGTCGAAGATCTTGTAAATCAATCTGATGCGATAGACATCGTCACGCCGACTTTGCATCATTCCGACTATGCTCATATTGCTTTAGATGCAGGAAAACACATTTTCATCGAAAAGCCATTGGCCAATACCATCCATGAGGCGAAACAAATAATGCAAAAATGCGACGAGCTAAAATTGATTGGCCAAGTAGGACATGTAGAAAGGTTCAATCCAGCCTATCTGTCTGTCAAGGATAAAATAAACAAACCACTCTTTATAGAAACCCACCGATTGGCTGAATTCAATCCAAGAGGAACAGATGTCTCTGTGGTGCTTGATCTAATGATTCACGACCTTGATATTTTACTTAAATGTGTCGATGATGAAATAGTTGACATTCAAGCAAGTGGAGTCCCTTTGATCAGTAATCAAGCAGACATCGTGAATGCGAGGATAACCTTTAAAAATTCTTGTGTGGCCAATATGACCGCTAGTAGAATTTCGATGAAGAGTATGCGGAAAATGAGAATTTTCCAAAACTCGGCTTACATTAGTATGGATTTCCTTAAAAAGACTTCGGAGATTGTAAAAATGTCGGATGATGAGCCAAAAGATCAACCATCCATCAAAATTGAAAATGAAACAACCAGGCGTTTTATAACTTTTGAAATACCCAATTCACCAGAAATCAATGCCATTAAAAAAGAATTGGAAAGTTTTGCAGACAGCATAAATTCTGGAAGCCCTGTAGAAGTGCCTTTAAGTGATGGCTACAAGGCCTTGAAATTGGCGCATCAAATAAATGATTTGCTATAAAAATTAAAATAAAGAACCTCAATGACAGTTATAATGATGTGCAAGCGGTGAAATAATCAATCTATCTTTACTATGTTTCTTTATGATTATCAATTTGAATCAAATAGAAACATAGCTATCATGGTTCTTTTACCAACTTTATAAAAACTAATAAATTACTAAACTCTAGACTAAGCATATTAGATTTGAAAAATACACTTTCTTTATACTCCTGGAGCAGTATCCTGCTTTCTGTTTTAATACTCAACTTCTTCTGTTCTTGCGATGGAAAAGAGGAACCAATTCCGTCTTATATACATATTCCAGCAGGAACGATAATAAGTGATTACCCATCAGAAGGAAGTAATTCTAGTAAAATAACGGATGTTTGGCTGTTTGTTGAAAACAATCAATTGGGCGTTTTTGAATTGCCAGTAACCATTCCTATCCTTATGGAAGGCGATGTGAAGCTGAGTTTTCAAGCAGGCATCTTTGCAGATGGAATCAGTTCGAGTAGAGACCGTTACCCATTTTATACATTTGAAACCATCAATGTTGATTTGAAGGCTGGTGAAATTGACACACTAATCCCTGAATTCCAATATCAATCAAACAAAACCATACTACTGAAAGATGACTTTGAACAGTCGAACAATTTTGAACCAAAACAAGTATTTAGCCCTCCCCTTTTTAATGCTCAAGAAGCAGGAGATGTCTTTGAAGGTGGAAATTCTGCTTGTGTAACTTTAAGTCAAGACTCTCCAGCTTTTCAAGTTGGAACGATTTCGGTCTTCAGTCTTCCACCAAATAATTCCCGATCCTACATTGAAATGGACTATAAGTGTGATGAAACGATGCAGGTTTACATTTACAGTATCGGGGGAAATCCTTCAATTTTCCAACAGATTTTATCAATCAAAAGATCGACTGATTGGAATAAAATTTATATGGAACTGACACCTTATGTTGAAGAAGCAGGACAAAACAATGGCATCGGCTTTGGCTTTGTTGGTGAAATATCCGATACCTTGGAAACCTCCAAGTATTGCTTTGACAATATCAAACTAATCCACAACTAAGCCGTCAATTTCATGCAGCAAAAAAAACGGATTGGCATTGTCTTTCTCGTCTTAGCAGATTTGCTGACGGCCATATTGGCTTGGTTGCTATTTTTCACTTTCAGAAAAGTCTACATTGAAAAAAATGTTTTCGACCTTTCTCTTTTCAACGATAAAAATTTAATCTACGGCTTATTGCTCATTCCACTGGGTTGGTTGTTGCTATATTTTATCGGTGGCTCCTACACAGACATTTACAGAAAGTCCAGAATTGGCGAACTGGGAAGAACAGCTATTTTATCCATAATCGGTGTGACCATCTTGTTTTTTGCCCTGTTGATCGATGATGTTATCAGCAGTTACAAATCTTATTATTTCCTTTTCTTCGGATTGCTTGCCGTACATTTCTTTTTGACTTTCATAGGCCGTTTTGCCATTTTAACAAGAGCAAAAAACCAATTGGAATCTGGCAAAGTTGCCTATCGAACTTTATTGATTGGTGGGAATCAAAAGGCTTGGAATTTGTACAGTGAAATAAGCCAAATGAAAAAATCATTGGGTTATCGTTTTTTGGGTTACATCAATATAAATGGTAGTGTTCAAAACGAGCTGGAACAGAATCTGCCGCTCTTGGGAAGAATTGAGGACATTAGCAGAGTCTGTACAGAAGAAAAAGTAGACGAGGTCATCCTAGCAATTGAAACCTCTGAACATCCTAAGATCAACGATATTTTGAACCGCTTGGCCGACCAAAAAGTGGTCATCAAAATGATTCCTGACATGTATGACATTTTATCCGGTTCGGTTAAAATGAGCCATGTGCTTGGAGCAGTTCTAATCGAAATCGAACCAGATTTGATGCCTGTTTGGCAGAAAAAAATCAAGAGAATTTTTGACATCATGGTTTCTTTAATAGCCATGATAATTTTAATCCCAATCTATGTTTTCGTTGCAATTAGAGTGAAACTTTCCTCGCCTGGATCTATCATGTATTCTCACGATAGAATTGGTAAAAATGGAAAGCCTTTCACCATGTACAAATTTCGATCGATGTACATCGATGCCGAGAAAAACGGTCCTGCCCTATCCAGCGACGATGATCCAAGAATCACCCCTTGGGGGAAGACCATCAGAAAATACCGCCTCGATGAAACGCCACAATTTTACAATGTACTTATTGGTGAAATGTCCTTGGTTGGTCCTCGCCCAGAACGCCAATTTTTTATTGATCAATTGACTGAAATAGCTCCCGAGTACAAACACCTACAAAAAGTCCAGCCGGGAATAACCAGTTGGGGAATGGTGAAATACGGATATGCTTCTAATCTGAGTGAAATGAAAGAGCGAATGAAATACGATTTGATCTACATCGAAAACATGTCCCTCGCAATCGACCTGAAAATTCTTATCTATACTGTATTGGTTTTGGTGCAAGGGAAAGGGAAATAGGCAGGGAGTTATCGAGTAGGCTGTTTGCCTTTAGCCTTTGGCCATTGGCTTTTTTTGTAGCCAGATATGCATTATTATCACTTTTTCATTTTTTCCTGAAAAACCTCCTCATAGGTTTTCCCCTCCAGCTTTGACAATACCCAATACTGATAATCAAAACTTGGATCTTTTTTTATTTCACCAAAAGCATCATACATTTTTTTATAAATAGAGGAATGTTCAGGCTTTGGGCTATTGATCAATTTATTGATTCCCTGAATCAATATTTTTTCAATTTCAAAAAATCGATTTCTTCTCTTAAAATACCTTTTCAAATTTTCACTCGCATAACCTAGCAATTCCAAATTCCCCAATTCAAAATGAGTGATTAAATTCAAGTTCCTGGCAGCTGCATGCAATCCCTCCAACATACTTTCATCTTGGTCCACAATTATTTTGTTGGTCCAAATAAGGCAATCATCAAATTGACCAATGGCGAAACAGGAATAAGCAATTAGATAATAAAAAACGATCAGGCTTTGCTGGCTCATCGTTTTCTCATAACGTTTTAGTTTCGATGAAATGCCATCAATCAATAGATGATTTTCCTTGAAATTCCCCTTGTAAATATTCCAATTAAACTCCAATTGATTGGACAATCGAAAAACTTGCAGCTCAGTATCTTTCAAATTTTTGAAAGCTTTATGCTTTGGCAGGGCTCTCAATTTTTTCAATCCCTCTTTCAGTTCTTTTTCATATTGCAGTTGCACACAATCCACCAAAAAATTATTCAAGGTAGAGCGATATCGAATCGCTTGTGTTTCTAGAAACTGTTCCTGCTCATCAAATATTTCAAGGAATCGTTTATTGAATTCAAAGGCTTTTTCAGGATTGTCTTGAATGAAATACTTCAAGGCATTCAATTGTAAATAGTCGAGTTGGGAAGAGGTGCTCAATGAAATATTTTCTTCCTTTAGCAATTGACCATTCAACAATTCCAAGATTTCTTTTTCATCTTTTTGTTTTCTGTTTCCTGACTTTTGATAATGCAATTTGTAAATTCTCGAATACAAAAACCAATAGTCATTCTTATCTTGTATCAGCTTTAGACAATCATTGGATTCTTTATTCAATGCGTTCAAATCCTTCATGCTGCTGCCATCAAAATTCTGTTGAGAAATGATCATCCGTTTTATTTCATGCGCCTCCAAAAGCAAATGAAATCGTTCATAATGATAAGCGAGTTTCTGAGCTTTTTTCAACTTAGCCAAACTCAATTTGCGAGCACCCTTTTCAAACAAAATTTTGGCCTGAAAACAAAGGTTCTTTATTTTTTCATCGATGGAATTGGATTCTTGAAATTGACAAAGTGCCTTTAAAAGATTGCCCATCAATTGTTGCTTTGCCACCGGCAAATAATTTGCAAAAGAATAGCTTTTTTCACTTTTACTAAAGAATTGCTTCAAAGCCGTATCCGAATCAATGCCTTCCTCATTGATCAGCTGAAACAGCTCAAAATAATTGTTGCCCGCCCCTATTTCATGTCTTTTCGCAAAAAGACTCCAATATCGCTTCTCCGATTTGCTCATTTGATGAACCAAATGATAAATTTCACTAGTGGGTTTCTTCATAGACCTTTTATTTAAATCGAGTCATTTCACTAAAAATAGCATATTTATTGGGTTAAAATAGGATTAAACTTCGAAAACCATTCCAATAGACTATTTATTTATGTATCCATTTTGATTGGTTTATCTTTAATAGATGGCTTTCCTTTGTTGAACACGTTTTTAGATACACGGTCTGTATTGTTATGAACTCAAAAAATAGTCGAACCATGAAGAAGTTAACTATATTTTTATTTGCCATTTTAATGACCTTTTTAATGATCATGAGCAATGTCTTATTGCAAGGACAAAACGAATGGCTAAGTATTGTAACACCAGAAGCGATAAATGAGATCAAGGAAATAGACGGCAAATACTATTGTGCGACTGATGGAGGCCTGCTAATTTACGATCCAATTACAGAGAACATTGAGCGAATTGGTACAGCCGATGGCCTTCCTTCTTTAAGAATTGAAGACATTGCAGTTGATGAAATTGGAGCAATTTGGATTGGTACTTATGAAAATGGAATCGCTGTCCTCGACGACGGCGAGTGGAACTATATTCCTCCACTGGAAGAGAATAGTTCGAAACTTTACTGTCTTGAATTTGATGTAAATGGAGTTCTTTGGGTGGGTACACAAAACGGGACTTATAAAATCATCGATGATCAATGGCATGATTTATACCTGCCGAGAAGTTACGATGTGGCGAAAGACTCAGAAGGTAACTTGTGTTTTTCTGGCTCCTACCCTTTCAAGGTAATCAATGATTCAATTATATATATGCTCCCAAACGATGTCCCGATTTTCAGCGCCTACTCTTGTATTGAATTTGCAACTGACGGAAAAATTTACTGGGGACCAAATGCGGGAGGCATTGCCATGACTGAAGGAGAAGAATGGCTGGTCTTTGATGCAGAATCTTTTGGTTTCGACTACCCAAACGAAGCAAGCGATATTGAGGAAGATGACAATGGAGCAATTTGGGTGGCTTTTAAGGACGGTAAAATTTTCAAATTTAATGGCACTGAATGGACGGAAATGTTTCAGGTTGAATCTGGAGCCTGGCCACAAATAGATAAAAATGACTCTGGCGATCTGCTGATTGGAGCTGGCAACAAATTGCACATTAAATCAACCTCGAATGCCGTTTCTGAAGAATTGGTAGATTTAACAAATGAATTCCCCAAGAACAATCTTGAGATAATTGCCAATCAGGAGGGTGAAATTTTAGTCCTAAGCGGCGATGGCTTGTTTCAATTTAATCCTGTTGATTTCACTAGTGTTGAAATACCACCAATCCAAGGCTTGGAAAATTATGAAGGTTTGATCTTTGTTCAATACCCCGATAAAAGCATTGGATTCCTTGAAACTGCTACTGGATTCGTTTTTTACAACGATGAAATAATTAATGTATTTCATGATGAAATAAGCGCCATTATTCCAAATTCAGATTTCTATGTATTGGTGGATACAGAAGGAGCTTATTGGGTAAGCACAGCAGATGGATTGGTTTATAACAATGATGGCGAATTAATTATTTTCGATCATTCCAATTCACCATTCCCTATGAACGAGTCGGTGAATATGAGAACCAGTTTTCGCCTTCTCGCAGAAGACCAAAATGGAAATGTTTGGGTTACCAATCCGAATGGATTGGGGAAGTACGATAAAACAAGTTCCTCTTGGGAATATTTTGACCATGAAGTAAGTGATAACATTTCACAAGGAATGACAGAAGATCTGTATTTCGATGAAAACAATGTCCTTTGGGGATGCGGCTATGCGGGTTTAATCAGTTTTGATGGAACTACCTGGACCCAAAAAAGTCCAAATGACTTAGAAGAACCCATTGCTGTTACTGAAATGCTGCATTTAAACGACAAAATTTATTTAAGCACCTCGCTTGGATTGAGCATTTATGATGGTGAAATTTTTGAAAACTTTAATACTTCAAACTCTGGCTTGCACAGCAATTATTGCGATGAATTGGAGGTCGATAATCAGGGGAACATTTGGATAAGTCCAGTTTATTTTGGAGAAAACGCTTACGGTGGAATCAATGTCCTAAAAAACAATAACGCAACAATGGCAACAGCTTCTATCAATAATTTGAGCAAAGGCATCGACTTAAACATTTATCCAAATCCCAGCAGTGATTTCATCACAATCGATTTCAATGATCTTGATCAAAATGTAGAAAACATTCAGCTGATGGATTTTACCGGTAAGGTTTTTTATGATCTACCAATTGCTATTCATGGCAATAATTTACAAATTCCAGTTGGAAATTTAAAAAGAGGCATTTATTTCTTAAATGTCCAATTCACAAATCAAGTTCAAAGCATTAAAATCATCCTTCAATAAACCCCAAAAACAATGAGCAATATAAAAACCACACAAATTCCACAAACTACACTAAGTATTTTAATATTTCTTCTAGGACTTCTAGGATTCAATGATTTATCTGCCCAAGAGGAATGGATCAATATTATTTCACCAGAGCAAATCAATGAAATAAAGGAAATAGATGGCAAATACTATTGTGCCACCAATGGTGGATTGGTGATTTACGATCCTGCCACTGAAGACATTCAAAGATACACTGTAAAGGACGGTCTGCCTTCACAAAGAATTGAAGACGTAACTGTTGACCAATTGGGACTTATCTGGATTGGGACTTATGAAAACGGGATAGCATTTTTGGACGAAGATGGCTGGCAACACGTCCCCGCTCCACCAACTGACCTGAATATTACGCAAATCTATTGCATCGAATTTGACAATCAAGGTTTCTTATGGGCTGGAACGGAAAGAGGCACTTTCAAATATGTCGATGAGGAATGGCAAGCTACAGAAGTTTTGAAATGTTGGGACATGGAAAAGTCAGCTGACGGAACCTTGTATTTCTCTGGTCCTTGGCCAAACAAAGTCAAAGATGGCATCTTGACTCAATACTTTGTTCCAGTCGAGGAATTGACTTATTCCAAATATTCCTGTGTTGAATATGACAGTGATGGAAAATTGTATTGGGGGAACAATCGAGGAGGTTTTGCCATCATCCCAAATATTGAACCTGCTTTGGACTTCTACGATTGGAGTCACTTTGAAAGCGAAGAATTTGGCCTAGTCGATGGAATCGTAGCGAGTGATATTGAAATCTTGGACGATGCCACTGTTTGGGTGGTCTTTGAAAATGGTTGGTTCTTTAGACTGGATGGATTTGAATGGACCAAGGTGTTTGAAAGAGAAGATTTGGCTTGGCCGCAATTGGACAAAGCCAGCAATGGTGATGTTCTGGTTGGATCGGGCAACAAACTATTCAAGATCAATGAATCCTTGGATGGACTGACAGAACTCATAGACTTAAAGGATACATTTGAAACAAATGAATCGGAAATTGCCGTTAATGAATATGGACATGTTTTGGTGATCAATGACAATCGCCTCTTCAAAAATGACGGAATCGATTTATCTTTTAGTGAAATTCCGCCACTGTCAGGCAAGGACAATTATGCTGGCTTGACATTTCTAGAATATCCTGATAAGAGCCTTGCTTTTTATGAAGAATTGACCAGAACAATTTACAAAGACAATCAAATAATGGAAGTGGTTGATCCTTTGGATTTCTTCCCTCCTGAAGTATTTGAATTCACTCCGCTCAATACTTTTAATATAATGATTGATTCTTTTGGTGAAATTTGGCTAACAACAAACAAAGGCGTATTTCACAAAAACCAAACAGGTGTCTCTTTATACAATGAGAGCAATTCTCCTGTCGAAACGGTTGGAATCCCAGGAACTGGAAACTATCTTTTTGCTGCAATCGCAGAAGATCGAAATGGAAATATTTGGATTAACAGTCCGAAAGGAATGGCCACTTGGAACAGAGCAACGACAGAATGGGATTACATCACTATTGAGGAATCCAATGGTATTTCGATGACCATTTTCCTGGATATGTATTTTGATGAAGACAACATTCTTTGGGGAACTGGTTATTCAGGCTTGGTCCGCTACGATGGTCTGGACTGGACTGTTTACAATAACACAAATTCTGAATTGCCAGACAACAGGATCAATCAGATATTTCCTTGGGAAGACGATTTGATTTTAGTAGCCACGCATGGTATTTCCTTTTTTGATGGTGAAAGTTTCTACAAAAATTTCGACAAATCAAATTCTGGTCTAGGAAGCAATCATTGTGAAAAGCTTGTTGTTGATTTCCAAGGCAATTTCTGGATTGATCATATTAAATTTAGCATTTTAAACTATGGTGGAATATCTGTCTACAAAGAACAAGGTGTTTCTCTAAATACCCATTTCATTCCAGAAGAATTACCGGATTTTAAAGTCTTCCCAAATCCCAGTTCAGAAAAGGTTAATATCATTTTACCCAAAAATCACCTAAATGTAAATCAACTAAACAAGACGATCAGGATCATTAATGTTCAAGGGCAAACTGTTTTTTCAAGAAAAT
>CALBCY010000121.1 GCA_937927195.1 uncultured Chitinophagales bacterium | reverse complement strand
GGTGTCTATTTCTTGAAATTGGAAACAGCTGAGGGTACTTTGGTGAAGAAATTGATTGTGCGATAGGAAGGAGGTTTGGGCTTTTGGCCTTTGGCTTTTGGCTATTGGCTTTTAGCTATTGGCTTTTGGCTTTTGGCTTTTTGAATTACGAAAAGTGCTCTAATTTGGTGTTGTCACCAAATTTAGAATCTTTATACTTTAAGCGCATTTTTGATATACAGATCCCCCACTTTCGCTTCGCGAAAGTGGGGGATCTAATCATTTATATTCCATTTATATTCTAATTCTATTTCTTTTATTCTGGATCCACGGTATTCCAAATATCCAAATAGATTTTCCAATCCTTGTCGACCTTTTTCCAGACAATAACATATTTGCCTTGCCAGGGAACCGTTTCACCATTGGCCTTCAATGTTTCCCCTTCATAGTAACCATAATCGTAAGCGTATTTTTTCACTATTCGGATTTCTGAAGGAGTAACTTTGTGTTTCAATATTTTCACATCCTCGGGTATTGTCCACCTTTTTTCAATATCTTCTAGTCCTTCGATAATTTTTGATTTCCCCGGAAATATCTTACCATCTATTGTGTAGCAAGCTGCTATTTTAGCTGGTTCGCTGTTCATATAATGTTGAGAAAAACTTGCTGTATTATCCAATATTTTTTGGATATCTTTTTCCTTACCAAAATAGAATTGTCCCATCAAATTGGCGGATATAAAAAGAAAAATAAATACTACCAGACATTTTGTTAAATGGAGCATTTGATAATTTTAGAAATTTTATAAAAAAAATTACATCTTCATGAAATCAGCCTTTTCTCTATTCAAAGAATATTCCATGGTCTTAATAAAGATTAACCAAACCTATTTGGGTCCACTTAGCAAATATGATCTAGCGAGTCCTAACCTTTCGCCAGGTTTTTAAAACATCCAGCCAGGTTTCTTTGTCCTCCTTTAATGATTTCAAATTTTCATCTTTTAAAATATCTTGATCCCATCCATTCATGATGGCATTTTTCAAAGACCAAGCTGCGGCCACATTATCTGGCTCCTCTAATTTAAGTGCAATTACTGCTGTATTGTAGTAGTCTGAACTCTTAATATTTCCCTTGTACTGAACCAATTCAGAAGCAGTTTCAGAGGCTGCTTGAAAATCTTCAGCTTCCATTTGTTTTTCCATAGACTTGCGAAGTCTCTTTGCAGTAATTTGATCACTGATTGCATTGTCTTTGGCCTCTTTTTCTGTCGGTAAAATGTATTCAAAATTCATCATTGGAGCATATTCTTCTAATGGTCCCATACCGTACTTTTCTCTTCTTTCATTGACCAACCATTCATCTTCTATTTTCTGAAACGCTCGTTCCCCTGCTTGATTGGTGAAGGCCTGACTTCCGAACCGTTGTTTCTGCCCTTTTTTCAGAGCAACTCGATCATATAAATAGGCGTAATTGCTTCCTTTGGCCTGCCCTTTTTCATAAGCTGCTTTGATCATAGGCAAACACTCTTCCTGGAAGGCGGGTTGTTGGTCTGCATGTTGAACCAAAATCCAAGCCGCACCAGCTCCATCCTCACCAACATCATCATAGGTCGGCCAGCCTTGCTCAGCAATTATTTGCTTCATTCGCTCCGTATTTTTGTGGTCTACTTCCTTAATTTGATCCCAAACTATTTTTCTTTCATCTCCCTCATAATCGCTCAATGATTTTCTCAATTCCTGATCAATTGCCATCATTTCAAGCAACTCACTTCTCAGTTCCGGGTTTTTCAAGGTAGCAACATACTCATCAATTTTTTTATCGATTTTAGCGATGGCCTTTTTCCACTTTTTATGACCTTTAATGGATTCTAAATCAGAATCCTGGTTCATCCAAGTTTTGTCTTGCCAACCAGCTTCGACAGATTTATCAATCATCTTTAATGCTTGTTTTTTTTCTCCTGCCAAAGCAGCGGAGCATGCAGCATTGTAATAATGGCCGGAAAGTATTTCACCATCCCCATTTTCAAAGGCTTTTTTATAACTTTCAAAGGAGGCGGAATAGTTTTTTTCATGGTAAAATTTACTTCCTTCTGAAATTAGATCTTTGAAGCTTTGTCCATAGAATATTGATGAAATAAATAATCCGATTAAGATGGTAAAGAACTGTTTCATGAGCCGTGATTTGATTATAGTTCTTTAAAATAATTAAATTAAAACGATTTCAACAATGACAATCAATCAATTAACAAAAATTTATTGCTTGGACCGTATTCAGTATTATTTAATATGGATCATTTTTTGTGTAATTTCACTCTTAATTGGAGCTTTAGGAACATACCAAACATTCAAAAGTTCTAAACATCTAACTAAATAGCCTAAATTCTAAACATCTAAACAATTCACTATTTCTATTACTAAAAATACAAGACTAATTAAAGAAGAAGCCCATCGATTGGGTTTTCAATTTGTGGGTATTTCAAAAGCTGAGTTTTTGGAAGAAGATGCTCCGAGATTGGAGGATTGGCTCAAACGTTCTTATCAGGGTAAAATGTCCTATATGGAAAATCATTTTGACAAAAGGCTCGATCCAACCAAATTGGTTCCCGGAGCCAAGACTGTTGTTAGCTTGATGTACAATTATTTTACTGAAGAAAAACAGCAAGATCCTGAGGCTCCAAAAATTTCGATGTATGCACATGGTGAAGATTACCATTATGTGATCAAAGACAAGCTGAAGTCTTTGCTAAATTTCATTCAAGATGAAATTGGTGAAGTACAGGGTCGTTGTTTTGTCGATTCTGCTCCTGTCATGGAAAGAAGTTGGGCTGCTAAAAGTGGAACGGGATGGATTGGAAAACACAGCTTGCTCATTAATAAAGAGGCAGGTTCCTATTTTTTCCTGGCCGAATTAATAATTGATTTAGAACTGGAATCCGATGGGCCGATAAAGGACTATTGTGGCACCTGTACTAAATGCATCGACGCTTGTCCAACAGATGCCATTGTTGGCAACCAAGTTGTGGATGCTAGTAAATGCATTTCCTATTTCACCATAGAGCTGAAAGATGAAATTCCAACTGACATGAAGGGCAAATTCGAAAACTGGATGTTCGGTTGTGATATTTGTCAAGAGGTCTGTCCATGGAACCGTTTTTCCAAAAAACATCAAGAACCTTCTTTCAAAGCTTCTCAGGCTTTGCTTGAAATGAAAAAACAAGACTGGACAGAGTTGACGGAGGAAGTGTTTAGAAAATTATTTAAAAAATCTCCTGTTAAGAGAACCAAGTACAAAGGTTTAATGAGAAACATTGAATTTCTGGATTGATCGCTCAAATAAAACAACTAAATTTCATTGATTCCTATTTAAATTTCATTATTTAATATTTTGTCTTTCCCTCTTCCGTATAGTCCAATCATCGTTTCATTTGACCTATAGTCTAAACAGCCTATTCAGAAATAAATGCTGATAAATTCGAATGAAGGTTCTTCTTACTTTCCCTTTTTTACCTCAAATAGCTGTTTTTTAACCCTAAAATTTCTTTAGCATTGAACTACCTTTAGACAATAAAAATTGAGCTAATGCCATAGCTTAACTCCCAAGTAAAAAACAAATAGATTCATGCCATCTAGCATGATCACGCTAGATGTTTTAATATATTTAAAAAATCATCAAACTCAAAAAGATTATGGAAAACAAAGAAGCAGTATTGGCTTTTTACAATAAAGCCTTGACAGTAAATACTGAAACCAGACCAACTGAAGTTTTGACTCCTCTCATGGCGGAAGGATATAAGTCATCAAGTTCGGTGGATTCTAAAGGTGCGGAGCAATTAATGGGACAATTAGAGTTCTTTTGGAAAATAATTCCAGATTTGAAATGGGAACCTCAACAAATAATTAATGAAGGAGATGTTTATGTTGTAAGAAGTATTGCTTCCGGAAGTCCAAACGGCGATTTTATGGGCGTACCAACAGACGGGACAAAATCTTTCAAAATCTTGACAATAGATATCCACACAATGATAGATGGAAAATTTGTTAATACCCATCACGTAGAAGATTGGCCAACAGCAATGAAACAACTAAAATCATGAAACAATTAATCTTTTCTATTTTAATTCTTTTGGTATTTTCAGGAATAGGCAATGCACAAAAAAACAAAGCCAATTCAAAGAAAATCATGAAAGACAAAGAAGCGATATTGGCTTTTTACGAAAAAGCATTGACCGTCAATACTGAAACAAGACCGACGGCAGCCTTGAGCCCTCTTTTAGCTGAAGGATACAAATCTTCTAGTTCGGTAAATTCCAAAAATGCAAAACAGTTAATGGGGCAATTGGAATTTTTCTGGAAAGTAGTTCCAGACTTGAAATGGGAACCTCAAGAGATTATCAATGAAGGAGATACTTATATCGTAAGGAGTGTTGCAACAGGAACCCCGAACGGTGATTTCATGGGCCAAGCAACCGATGGAACAAAAACCTTTAGTATAATGACCATCGATATGCACAAAGTAAATGATGGTCAAATCATAAGCACGCATCATGTTGAAGATTGGGTTACGGCCATGAAGCAGTTAGCTCCCAAAGGTGGATCAATGGCAATGCAAGGTATAGAAACTTTAAAAATTGCAGATGCCTTTATGGGTGCAATGGGAAAAGGGGATATGGAAACAATGATGAGCCTCATGCACGAAGACATGATTTGGCAAAATGCAGGAGATAAATCATTGCCATGGATCGGTCAATGGGAAGGTAAAAAAGTCATATTAGAAGATTTTTTGCCTGTCTTCGGGGAACAATTTAAAACAATAAAATGGGAACCAAATGATGCATTATCTAGTGGGAACACAGCTGCTTATTTTGGTCAAATGATTGGTCTCCTAACCAATTCAAATCAAGAGACCAAAGAGTTTACTTATGCATTAAGAGTCAAAGTCAAAGACGGAAAAGTTATACTTTGGAATTGGTTTGAGGACAGCTTTGAGGTTTCTCGAGCCTATCATGGCAAATAAATATTCAATTAAAAACATTTATAATACTTACAAATTTTTATGAACTTAAATAAATTATCAATCATTGCCCTTTTGAGTATAATGACTATGACTCTCTCTTCTTGTGGAGACGACGATCCTTTTCTTGCAGAAGGAGTCAGCATTACTTTACGAAACACTTTGCAAGACCCTAGTGAAGCAGAAGCAACTTATCCTAGCCTTTTCATGTTAGCAGATGACGCATTTGATGAGTTTGCAACTCTTTCACTTTCGTCATCAGAATTTATGGGTGCTTTAGGCCAAACCAATACAACATTTGGCGATATTAATGGGCTATACGACATTGATTTTACAGAAACAAGTATCAATTTCACCTTATTGCCAGATGAAACGGACCCTTTTTGGCCTATGCAATTTGGAGTTTTTCCGGCTGGTAAATTTGATAGATATTACTTTACTTTCTCTGAAGCACATAATATTTCAGGTTCTACTAGTAATGATAATGCTGTAAGCTTGCGAATAGATTCTGAAACTGTTATTGTAGTTGAACTTAATGAAGGCTATGATTTTAATCCAGGCAAATCTTTTAGCATAACCTTAAATTAGTACAAACGTAATTAATTAGAGATAACTTAAAAAAATGACTGGATTAATTCTAAAACAAAGTTGCTCTATAATGAGCAACTTTGTTTTTTTTCCTTTCCATAAAGTAATTTTAGTAGAGCTTTTCATCTTCTTCATTTGTTATAATATCAAAATGAAAGTTTTAAAAACCTCTAGCAAAAAACATTCAATGTTCTCTAACTCTTTATGTAAAAAATATTTTAGTAAAATAGATTAATTACAAAAGTGAATTTAAGGGTCAATATGAAAAAACAAACCCCACAAATAAATTTTAATGCTAAAAGACCATATGGCAAATTTGATATGATCACTTTGGAGGAAATCTTTGAAGAAAAACCTCAAGACCATAGCCAATTTGAACATCATAGAATCTCTTTTTATGTAATTGTAATCATCCTTGATAAAACAGGAAAACACAGTATAGATAATATAGATTATTCCTACAAAAAAGGAACAGTTTTTACCCTGAGAAAAAATTGTATTCACAAATTTTACAAATCTAATGCTAAGGGTAAGTTCTTGGTTTTTACTGAAGATTTTGTTATTCGCTATTCAGACAAAAATGACATTCTTAAATTATTCCAATTGTTTAATGAAATGTTTGGCTCTCCAAAACTACAACTAAACAATAGCGATTTTACCGAAATACATACTATAATAAAACAAATAGAGAATGAATTTTTGGCCATAAATGACAAACAGTCAATTGAAGTAATTAAGAGTTTACTGCACATTTTAATCATTAAACTTTTTAGAATTAAATCGATTGGGAATGATAACTTCGAAAACAAAAAATATTATTTAAAATTTATTACCCTCCAAGAACTTATAGAAAAGGAATGCTTTGAAAGTAAAAAAGTGTCTTATTATGCTAATAAAATGGGCATTACTACTAGAACTTTAAATAATATTACGCAAAGTGTAATTGGTATAAATGCCAAATCATTTATTGATGTAATTTTGATTCATCAAATCAAAAGATTAGTATTTAATTCACAACTTTCATTCAAAGAAATTGCGCATCAAGCTGGATTTGATGAACCGACTAACTTTTTTAAATATTTTAAAAAGAAAACTGGAATTTCACCTAAGCAATTCAAAGAAAACTTCAAATAACTTGTCTTCCTTTCTCTTCTTGTTAACCTAGCATTACCAATACTTTTTATTTTTTTTTTGAGTATTTAGATTACTGAAAAATAGCTAGCTCATTCTCCTAATATCTCTGGAACAATCCTCCTACAATACTTTCCTATTTTGCCATTTATTTGCATGTTTTTTACCTTTTATGATCCTCTTTCCAATGCTAAATTTACATGTAAATTTTTATAATTTCATTAACAATAATTAAAGCATTTATGAGTCAATTAAAAACATTTTATTTATTCATTCTATTGAGTTTCCTAGGCATAACACTTCCTTCCGAAGCTCAAACCCTTGATGACTATCCTTGGATCGAATCGATTATTGATCAAGAGAATTGCTGTTTCAACCAGACAGTTCAACTCTATAGTTTAAGGATGTTTGAGTATATCTATATTGGGTACGATGATAATTGTGCAGGTCTAGGAGGCATATTGTATTCTAGTGATGGAACAGTATGGTGTATGACTACTTCAAACACTGATTGTTTGGATTTTTACGATTTAAACTTTGAAGCTGATTTGCTCAATTGTAATCAATCCAGTGAATTGGATTTATTCAGCAGTTATCCTTGGTTAGGCAATGTTGTAAACGAGGATGATTGTTGTGCCAATGAAACGGTTACTTTGTATGAAAACAGTTTTGGACATGAATTTTTATTGGTATCTCCTGACCCATCCTGTTCTTCTGAATTCCAAAAATGGTATTACAAAACAGGACAATTGTTCTGTACAAGTACTGTTACAAGTGATTGTGTTTCCTTGTATGATTTTTCAGATATGGAAGTTGTATCCACATGGACTTGTGGTGATGGCGGCGGCCAAGAAGGCAATCCACTTTCAGAAGGGATAGACATCACACTAAGAAATACTTTGCAAGACCCAGGTGAAGCTGAGGTAACTTATCCAAGCTTATTTGGATTAGCAGACGATGCATTTGACGAGTTTGCTACAATGTCATATACAGAAACAGAATTCCCAACAGCCTTGGCTCAGACAGGAACTCCATTTGGTGACATCAATGGACTATACAACATCGATTTAACTGAAACCAGTGTCGAATTTACCTTATTACCTGATGAAACTGATCCATTTTGGGTAATGCAATTTGGTGTTTTCCCTGAGGGAAAATTCGATAGATATTATTTCACATTCGCAGAACCTCACAACATTACAAGTGCTGCTAGTAATGACACTTCGGTAAATCTA
>CALBCY010000120.1 GCA_937927195.1 uncultured Chitinophagales bacterium | reverse complement strand
GGGTAAAATCCATTTCATTTGTAATCGGAGTTCTATGTCCACCAAACGGCCATTCCGGGACGATGCATCGAAAGTGTTTGGAGAGTTCAGGGATTATTTTTCTCCAAGTATTCCCGCTCGAAAAAGCGCCATGAAGAAATAGTATTGGATAGCCTTTGCCTGTTATTTTGTATTCAATGCTGTTTTTTTCTATCTCTAATTGTTTCATCTTTTATCTTTTGTCTTTTGTCTTTTATCTTTTGTCGCAACAAATTGTCGAAAACTGGCTTAATTCAATTATCAAGATACATCAAAATATACTGTTCCAAATATTAAATCTTTCTGTTGAAATTTTCTCTTTCAAAAAATTCCAGTGCATCAAAACAGGAACAGTGTTTACTTCTAAATGTAGATGGTTTTTAATGAATTGCCTTTGAGTGAATCATTTAAGCCTCCTCGACAACAAAACCAGGCCACCTGCTCATATAATCAACAAACTTCAATCCCAAACCCTCAGATAAAAGGTATTCTTTTGTAACAGGGGTTTCAATAGGCATGAAATTTTTATCTGCCTGAACTTTTATCGGAAAATCATGGTGCAGGATCGCTGAACGACCAATGGTAACAAAATCCACACCTTCCTTTAAAATTTTATGGACATCATTTCCTGATTTAATTTTTCCTGCAACTGTCAATAAAACGTTTTGAAAATTCAGTTCGGTAAAATGATCCAAAAGCATTTTGGATTGCTGCTTTTCCTCTTCTGGTTTCTTAAAGCAATCCCACAATGAAACATCTAAAAAATCAATTTTACCATCATCTATCAATTTTTGACAAAGCCATTTTACTTCTTCAAGTTCCATCCCAAATTTTTCAGGAGACAAGCGAACGCCTAAAAGAAAGGTGTTTCCACAGATGGATCGAATTTCATCAACTATTTCCAACAGTAATCTGGCTCTATTTTCCAAACTTCCTCCATATTCATCTTCACGGTGATTGATTTCCTTGCTGAGAAACTGTGTCAATATATATCCATGCGCTCCATGAACCTCTACTCCGTCATAGCCACTATTTTTAGACCTAAGCGCTGCGCTAACAAAATCTTGTTTCAGTTGTTTTACCTCAGCCAAAGAAAGTGCTCTTGCTCCGGTTTTCTCATTGGCCGATGGGCAAACGGGAACATCATTTATAACTTTTTGAGGAGATCGCATTCCAGCATGATGTAATTGAATGACAGCAAGACTGCCTTCTTTTTTAATACCTTCCACCAACTTTTTATGCCCATCGATGTGCAAATCCGAAAAGATCCCCAGTTGTCCGGGAAAGCCTTTTCCTATGGCTTGAACATGTGATGCACAAGTCATGACAAGGCCGAATTGCCCTTTTGCACGCATCGTCAACCAATGAAATTCTTCTTCTGAAAGTTGACCATCTTCATAGCTTTGCTGGTTGGTCATTGGAGCCAACATAAATCTATTCTTCATTTTGGCACCACAAGGAAATTGGATCATTTTACAATTTTATGTACTTACAAAAGTACACAATTTACAATCAAAATGTAGGTGGAAGAATTCTATTGACGAACAGTTATAATTTCACAAAAGCAATACCTAAGCCTTTAAAAAACCAACTAGTTCAACAAGAATCCAATATAGTCAAAGCAACATGCAATACAATTATAATTATCGAAGTCCATGATGTTTTTGGGGACATGGGAAATGATACTTTTTGGCTTACAAAGTTAAGCAATTCAATCTATAAAACTTATAAATTTAAAAGTAGTAATTTCACGATATGTCAACAATAGAACTCGTTTCTTTAATTTCTATGGCAGGAATTTATGTCTTCGCGGGAGTTAGCCATTTTCGCATACCTAATTTTTTTATTAAAATCACTCCTAAGTGGGTTCCTTATCCTGAAAAGGTAAACATCTTAGTAGGTATTGCTGAAATAATTCTCGGCCTTGCATTGTTTTTTAGCGGAACCAGAGCTTTTGCTGCTTGGGGAATTATTGCTTTATTGATCGCAGTTTTTCCTGCCAATGTTCATCATTTCCAACAGGCACAAAAAAAGGGAAAACATCTTATTCCGACATTGATTCGGTTGCCTATTCAGGCAATATTAATTTATTGGGCCTATACATTTACCTGATAACAAATTTGGAAAAGCGTGGGCTAATTAATTTTTAGCTCACAAATGTCTTTGAAAGTCTTTGAAAGTGGCCTTGTTTAAAAGTTGTTGATTTATCCTATAACTTTCTCCAAGGACAGCAAAATGATTCCTGGCTTAAAGCCCAACTTCAAATTCAGAGAATGCATGGGGCTGTTTACTTCGTTGCGTGTTTGGATGGCCTTTGCACCATAAGATTGTGCGAAGGCTATGCTTTTCAGCTTTAATGCGGTAGCAATTCCCCGACGGCGGTGAGACAGCAGAATTTTGGTGGTTCCTACATAGAGTATCTCTTCATCAACAGGATCAGGCCACAAGGAACTTATCCCCACGTAATCATCGCCATCGATGGCCACAAGCTGGCCTTTAGACAGGAATTTTGGGTCTTCTAACATTTTAACATACGCATCAAATTCCATATGCTTGTACTCATTTGCGCTGCGAAATTCCTTCTCTATGGCCGTATCCAAATTATATAACTTTTGCATCCAGTTGGCATCCTCCATCTTAAGGTTTTGTACGTTGACTATTTTAATACCCGAAGCTGCTACTTTATCAGCGTATTCTGCTAAATGATCGAAATCAAAGCGTGAGATGTCAAGCTGAGCATAACGTTTCGGCATCTTGCTTTGTTGAAAGCCTTTCTGTTGGAATAACTGTACTCGTGGGCCATGATTCTCTGGGATCTCAGTCTTCAATGCAACGAGGTCCTTATCAGCCAATTCTGTTATCATGTGGTTGTAGATTGGTTCATCAAATCCTTGATTTTTAAACTCCTTGTCAATGCAAAATTTGATGTTGTATTTTCCAGGTTCCGTTAACAAACCCCTGTTGTTGACAAATCCTACAGCAACAATCTGTTTGCTGTTTTTGGTCTTTATCTCACCAATGTAGCGACGGTGCAGGTATTTGGGCTTGCGTGCACTGTCGTTTTGTTTCCAAAATTCTACCGTTGATGGATTGTTAGGCCAGTCTTGGTTCATCAATTCTGCCAAAGCAGCATAATCAAGTTCGGTGGATTCAAAGGGTCGCACTGTAAAGTTGGTTGGGGCTATTTTCATTACCGTTGCTATTTTTTTTGATTAAATATTAAAATCTATTTTTTCCATTTGCTAATTAATATTCATCTCAGGTGTTAATTAGCATTGTTTTTGGAAACGAACATAGAATCCTTATTTGCTGAAAGTTAGATGCGGAACCACTTTCTTTATTACCACCTAAGCCAGCATTTATCATTTCTACAACCAGTGATGTTTTTTTATAAGTTCCCGCAAAGCTCCGCATGTCTTGTAAACGCAATAGTGAAATGATTGTTTTATAAATTGACATACAAAGTTAATGTTCTTTAAGGTGAAATTTTACTAAATTTTACTTGGGATGTTTGCTTTAATTCTTTGCGAGCCAGTTGCTTTTTTATACTTATTTGATTTGATCTATTTTGTATTGAAAATACATTCTCAGCTCAAGTTCCATATAATCTTGAATTACCTTAATTCAATAATCAGTAATCTATTTGATTACTTTCCCACTAATGAATGAGCCGCCTTTTGAGCAGTAAAGATACAACCTTCAATACATGGTATCGTCAGATAATCTCCGACAAAAACTACTGGATTTGAATCTTGTTTCAGGAATTTTGCTGCGCCTTTAAACCGTCCTACTTCAGAAATAGGCATTGCTAGTTCACGTCTAATCACTTTAGCATTCAAAAACCCCGGAGGCAAATCAATACACAGCTTTTTTGCTTCAGTCCACCCTCTCTTAGCAATTTCCTCTTCAGAATGGTTAATGATTTTCTCACTTAAATCTTTCGTAAGATAAACAACAACGACCTCTTTATCTAGTTGTTTACTTTTATAGCCTTTGGCCAATACCGCTACGGCTCCAAAATCCCATTTGCCAATAGGATGGAATTCACCACTTACATTTTTTAGATTTTCTGAAGAAACCGTATACCCAATTACGATGTGTTTCAAGTACCTTTGTGATGAGAGAAATTCTTTTTGGTAGTCAGTCACGCAATTAAGGTTTTCCACCAACTTATGGGCCAAACTAGCGGGTGTTGCAACCACAATCTTATCGTAAACCTTATCTTCCCGATTGGTCTGAACAGTAATCTTTTTGTTATCGATCGAAATAGACTTGACTTCACAATTTAATTGCGTGGGAACCATTGAAGAAATTTTTCGAGACAAAGTATCCATCCCTTCTTCAAAGGTATAGAACTTTGCATTCATCGCATTGACTTGTAAAGCAATTACCATGGCAGCAGAAACTTCTTCAGCAGAGAAATACCAATAGGGCTCAATGCTTTGTCTTAACAGGTATTCATAAATTCTCTCGTTAAATACCCTTTTACCAAATTGAGCAACTGATTCGTAATCATCTTTTCCCAAATGTTCTGGATCCACCCAATCATAATTCCGTCTATTCATTTTTAAGCCTAAGCTCTTAAATACAACGGAGAACTTATCCCTTGTGTTAACATACGGAAATTTAATAAATGTAGAAATATCGGCAACATCAAATGGGACTGTTTTTTCTTTTCCGACTAAATAAACCTTTGCATTCTTGCCTTCTAAAATGCTATTTTGAAGGTTCAATTCAGTTATATATTTATGGGTTCTGTGATAAAAGTTGGTAATAAATGCAGCACCTGTATTAAAGAATAGTTCATGCTCATTGAATGAGATGGTTCTACCACCGATTTGTTCTCCTTTTTCTAATATTTCTACTTTACATCCTTTCTTGTGTAACTCATATGCTGCAGCACATCCTGAAATTCCACCTCCAATTATTCCTATGTTCATTTTGTTTTTTTTGCCTTTTCTTTTACTTGCTGCAAAGGTAAACCGTCGCCTACTAAATGGTAAATAATGGTTAATGAATGAACCATATTCACAAACACAAAATGACTGTTTTATAAATTGTTGTGAGCTTTACCGTTTATTGGATCCTAAGGGAAAATGTATTTTCAACCACCTGCTGCTGGATTAAAAATATAAAACTATTTGATCTTTTGACTTTTTTTAAGTTTTCTTTTTTTGTTTCTTGTTGGCTTTGATTGATCAAAACAATCATGGAAACAAGGTCGCATCCAATATTCCTTTAGACAGTCCTATTGGTTTCTTCAACAGTAGTGATCAAGTTACTGGGCAATTGAATGTTGAAGATTGTGCCTTTGCCTTCTTCGCTGCTTAAACTAATTTCCCCCTTAAATTCCTCTACAATCTTTTTACATGTGGCAAGTCCAAGGCCTGTCCCTTCATATTTACTTTGGCCGTGTAAGCGCTGAAATATAACAAATATTTTATCAAAATATTCTTTATTAATTCCAATTCCATTGTCTTCAATGGATATCGAATTGATGCCTTTAGAATTTGTAAAATTCAACTTAATAGTGGGATGTTCTGATTCATTATACTTTAATCCGTTCTCAATAAGATTTTTAAATAGTAAAAATATCTTTGAATGATTCCATCTCAAGGTAGGAAGGTGATTGGTTTCAATACTTACTGATTTGCCCTCAGGATTTTTCACAATCAGTTGGGAAATTTCTTTTATTAAATCGTTGAGATTAATAACTTCTAGTTCATTTTCACTTGAGTGTTTATTAGAAAGTTTTGAATATTCAAGGATGTCTTCAATTAATTGAACCATTCGTTTTCCACTAGTTTCTATAAAATTAATATATTGGAATACTTGAGGGTTCTCCTCTTTTTTAAGGGCTTTACTAATTAAACCATTAAAACTTATCATCATATTTAGAGGACTCTTTAGATCATGAGATGTTATATATGCAAACCTTTCTAAATCTTCGTTAGAGCGAGCAAGGTTTAGGTTCGCATTTTCTAACTCATGCGTTTTTCTAACAATTTCCGTATTTTGTTTGCGAACTCTTCTTCTACTTCGAATGAGAAATGCAATCAACAGAAAGCCTATTAATGAGGACAATCCCAATGTAGTATTTAGCCTTTTTTGATTTTTAATCTGTTCATCCTTTCGATTTTTTTTATAAATTTCTTCTGCGAGTTGCTTATCTTTTTTAGCTACTTCAAGTGCATGTTCGACCTTTAAAGTACTCAATGAATCATTGAGCGCTTCTTTTCGTTCAAAATATTTCAAGGCATCAGAATAACTATTTTCACCTTTAAAGATATTGTAAAGACATTCGCAAGCTTCAATTTCAAGAGTTGTATAATTATTTTTCTTTGCATTTTCCAAAGCTATTTTACAATGCTTTTCACTCTTTGCAAGATCTTTATCCAAATAGAAATTTCCTAGAACAAGATTTGATTTCACCGTTTTAAAAATCATTTTCACGGGTTCAAAAACCTGATTGATTTCATTGGCTTTATCAAGACTTTTGGTATAGAACTCCAGAGCAGATTTGTCATTACCCTTTAGTTCCATCAATTGCCCTTTTGTTCTGTAAATTGAAGGCAATGCACTTTGAAGACTTAAACTTAAAGGCTCAAGAAGCGAGATCGTTTGCTGACAGGTTTTGAGTGCGGCCTTGTGATTACCAAGTTGCATGTGTACTTCCGCAAGTTGTGCCAAAGCTAGGCCTAAACTGCGCTCTTTTTGAATTGAATCGAGATGAGTTATTGCCTTTGTCAGGTATTTGAGTGCTATTTCAGGCTCTCCAATCGTACTGTATGCTTTTGCTAAACTGATTTTTAGATTTGGATGGCTATCAAAAAACTTTAATCCTTCAAAATAAAAGTCCATTGATTTTTTGGGGTTATAATCCCATATTTTATTCCCAACTTCATTATAATAATGTGCTATGGTTCTTTTTCTGCCAGATTTCAGGTAATATTTGGCTGATAGTCTGAGGTACTCTTCGCATAAATCTATTCGTTTATATCTTGTATAAAATGAAGCCAATTTTGCATAAGCTCTTCCAGTACCGTAGTTATATTTTGCTGCCTTGCTTACTGCTATACTTTTTAGCAAGTAATCCACCGTTTTAGTGGAGTCGGCTCTGTGGTACAGATACCAATTTGCTATCCGCATTAAGTTATCTGTTTGCAATTGTCTCAAATTCAATTTTTCAGCCAAATGTTCACTAGCCTTAAAGTAAATCAAAGAGGAATCAATTTTTGAAGTCCCAAACAATAACATCCCTAAATTAAACATTGCCATTGCTTCTTTGTCACTAGCCTTTATTTGACGAGAAAGTGACAATGCTTTGTGTGCATAAATAAGGGATTGTTCTGAGTCTGATTCAATCATTTCTGTGCTCAGCTCATTCATTAAAGCCAGTCGCCCTAAATCAGTGCTCGTATTTAAAAGTGCTGTACGCAGACTATCTACTGTGGTACTTTGAGCATAAATGACATTACAACTTAAAACCAAGATAATGATTGGCTTACAAAGAGGAGTTAATATTTTCACCCAAAACAACAATACAGTTTGAATATTTGGGATTGGGTTCATTCGAAAAATATTTAGAATTAGATTGGGATTAAAAAAATTGTCAAAAAGATGATTCAACTATTCAACTACGTAAATTAGGTGGATTCGTTTCGAATGACAAATGATTATTTAGCTCATTTTTCACTCAAATTGCCATTCAGAAGTCGGTTGCTTAAGCACATTGTCATCTACAGAAGAGATATAAGCTCTCCTTTCAATTTTAGCTTTAACACATTCTTATAATAAATCGATTATTTTTGGTTTGTCAGGAATCTGATCATTTGCAATGTCAACAGATCATTGTGGATTACATGTTTCCAATTTTTTATTCATCTAAAACAGATAATAAGCAGATAACAAGCAGATAATTCATTGCAAAACGGAGCAAACAAAAAACTCAAGCTATTCCATAAAAGAACAAAATTTATACCAGTATTTATTTATCGTACAAATAAGGCATACCAGAACAGTATATGCACTAAAATGCAAAAACGCACTAAAATACCAACAAGTATCTTAGTGCGTTTTAGTGCCCAGAAAAGGACTCGAACCTTCACGGCCTTAGAGGCCACCAGCCCCTCAAGCTGGCGTGTCTACCAATTCCACCACCTGGGCTGAAATGAAATGCAAATATAGTTGAATAATCATTCTAAAAGTTAATTTATCGGTTAATTTTATTGTCTAGAGATTAGAAATTCTTAAGCTATTTTTAATACTTGTGGTGTTTAGCAATTTAAGTACAACCACGGGCAATGCTATTAAGACTTCAAAGATCTAATTCAATCTATCAACAATTTCAACAACTCTTTCCTTCGGTTAGTCTCTACTGAAATCAAATATATTCCTGTTGAAGCATTTAACAAGTCAATCCTATTTCCAACAAGTCTGTAATCTATCGATTTGCCATTAACTTGAAATACATTGATTCTTATAATTTTCTCTTCGGAATATAGATTTTTCAAATAAACAGCAGCTCCACTTGATGGATTGGGAGCAAGCCTAATTGACTCGAATTCAATATTTGAAACTCCACTCAAAACAGTGTCCATTTGCATCGTATCTATTTGCATTGTATCCAACACCATCGTGTCTATTTGTACAGTATCCAATACCTCCACAAGTGCGGAGGAAAAAGCACAAGAACCACAATCATTGCAAACAATATAATTTAAGGAAAATGCTCCTGTGAATCCATCCATCGGATTGAATTGTACTTTTAAACCATCTTCAACTATCTCAACAGTGGCATCTATTTCACTTTCCAACTGCAAAGAGTCAATAAAAAGTGAATGGCCGCAAACATCAAAATCATTAATCAATAAATCTAATAAATAAGAACTTTCACCATTCAAATAAATGGAATCATTTTTCGGCTCTGGATCCTGACATCCCATGGTCACTTCAAAATTAATACTTGCACAAGCACCAGTCTCATCACAAACTATTGCTTCCAAAATATCATTTTCTAAGCCAGGCAAAGGCAAAAAAGAAAAACACAGCTCCTCATAAATTTCAACACTGCAATTAAACACGGAGGTAACTTCTGTTAATTCTGCTCCCATTGGGAGTTCACAAAAATCCAGGCAAAAGACTGTTGGTGTTGTGCTTTCAAAAATACTAGGAACACAAGTTTCAATACTACTCTGACAAATTTCAGCAACATCCAAAGTATCCGGAATAGCGCAAACAACATTGTCCAACCAAATAAAGGCCTCAGTCAATATTTCATTCCGATTGGGAAAATCTATTGTATGCCCCACTCCACTCATTAAAACAGTTTCAAGACAGGCTCCGTTTTCTTCCAAAGCCTCAATCGCAGGATAATACCGACTATTGGGCGAATCCAAACTTCCATGTAAAACATAAAAAGCCTTGTCCTCCGACAATCCTATCACTTCTTCAAATTGTGATATCCCACTGATCGCAGCCCCTATTGGCATCAAGCCAGCAAATTTATCGATGTGATTTAATCCGTAAGTATAGGTAGTCAATCCGCCCCAAGAAAAGCCCATTGCAAAAACCTTGTCCTCATTTACATTGTACCATTCTGGCATCAATTCCAATAAATGTGAAATAAATGCAGTGTCTATCGGATCATCTATTTGTCCATCCAAGCCACCGTCAGGACACAATAAAATCAAATCATTCATTTCAGCAAAAGCCAATAATGTATCACACCAACTCCTGCCATCCCAACGGCTCGTGTTGAATGGATGAAGCCCCAACATCAAACTATTCGGCGCATCTTCCGAATAAGTGGATGGAATATAAATTGAAAAAGATTTTGCTGGATCATCCTGAAAAGCTAATGTCGAATCAATTCGAATTTGAGCTTGCGATTCAGAAAATGGAATGGCAAGGCAAAAAATAAGCAAGGCAAGAATAGAATAATTTGGTGATTTCATTTTGTATCGTTTATAAGTGCAATTTCATGAAATTTCATGAAAAACAGCAAAGCTTGACTGTTTTGAAGCCTATTTATCAATCTAAATCGAGCCTTATTGGATTATCGTCGCTGGGTTGACTCCCAAACGATGCGTCTGATCTCTTCTAAAAAGCCCATTTCACAATAATCTTTCAACAATTTTCTTTCAAAAACCTACATCGCTGCAGCAATATCTTTATTTTTGCGCTGCTGAAATAAAAACGGCAATATTGAGTTTAATATTTGTGTTTTAGTCAATAGATTTAGGATCATAAAGCTCACAAAGCAAAACATTGAAAATGTTTGCGTTACACAAAGAAAAGAGTCTAATGTCTGAAATCTAGCATCTAATATCTATTTATTAGATCATGTAATCGTAAAATTGGAATTAATGCGTTATTTATATCTTTTTGTTTTTATCACATTCGTTGGCATTTGTAGTTGCCAAAAGGAAGAAACCCCACTCCCAATCGAAGAAAATTTGAGCATCGTTGAGACGCTTTTATCTGACACAACTGAATATGGTTTGTTTGTCCAGATTTTAACAAAGGCAGGCCTTATAAATCGTTTGGAAATCGGAAGTGATTCTTTTACCGTTTTTGTTCCAAATAATTCTGCATTAAACAGTTATTTCACTGCCAATGAAGCTGATATAAACACCATTTCTGGAGATAAGCTTTTTCAAGATTTTGCTTACCACTTGGTTTCAGGTACATTAACCTCCAGCGATTTCGCACAAAATGGTTATCAAACTACTGAAAGCCAAGAAGGCCCAGATAATAATTTGCTTTCATTTTATTATTCTAAAATTTCAGAAAACAGCATCTTAATAAACGAATCTTCTACAGCTACTTTGACCAGTGAAGTGCTTTCAAATGGAATATTTCACAAAATAGACAATGTACTAAATCCTCCAAAGTTGTACGATCTAATCAGCTACGATCCACAATTTTCCAGAATCAAAAGTACATTTGACTTAGCCGGAGAACAAGACGATTTGCAAATAAATGGGGAAGCAACTTTCATGGCACCTTGCAATGATGCTTTTGACTCTTTCTTTGCCCTTCAAAGCATCAGCCAAATCTCTGACCTTGCGGTTGATCAATTGCAAAAATTGAGCGCCTATCATGTTTTTCAAGATACAAGCATATTTTATGAAAGCATCACTGATGGACTGTTAGCCAGCTCTTTAGAAAATAGAAACATTGTTTTAAAGGTTGACACGCTAACGAGCACCCCTTCTATTTTAGATTATCAAAGTCAATCGATCAATTTCAAACAAAACAATATTTTCGCTACAAATGGAATTTTGCACAGCATAGACTTGGTCATGAATCCAGGGCTGTAGTAA
>CALBCY010000119.1 GCA_937927195.1 uncultured Chitinophagales bacterium | reverse complement strand
ACATTACTACCTGTGTTCTTTTCAACTCCTGTCAAATACCTTACTTGCAATTCTGATAAATCTTGTAAAATAAACTCTAATTTTTTATTGGGCAATTCTTCAATCGGAATTCCTTTACAACCTGAATATCCAAGTCGATAGTAGAAAAAATTGTAATGTGAAATAATTCTTTCAATTGGCTCTCTGAATAAGACATACAAAAATGGCTTAGGTAACCCCAACTTAGCCCTTTGGTTAATACCAAACATGGAATGATCAGCCAAAATCCGTAATCCCTTTTTTCTTAATTTGATCAATTCTTCATTCGAAAGCTGATTAATGTTTTTATTATTGGGTAAGTCATTTAATCCAGGGGAATGTATTTGATTTCCATTAATCCCTCCTTGCAAAGCAGCATCAACAATATATTGCCTAAAACTACTCCCCCCACACTTAGGAATATGTGTATAAATAAAACTGGAATATTCCTTTTTTACTTTTTTTTTACTAATTCAACTACTGCTGGCTTTGAAAGAGATTGAACCATTTCATAACCCAACTTTCCTTCCAAATCTACGTCAATAAATTGATTAATATAGTCTAAATCTGTTTGAGTATACTTGTCAAAATATTTCTTATTTAAATAATAACCTTTTCGAGTAAATTTAGCGTTGGGGTTTTTACCATGATATCCTTCATTCAATCTCAACTTATCAAAGGATCGAGTCAACTTATATTTTCTAATCAAACGATTCAATACTTGCCTTGGTGTGTGTAACAAATCTTCGTATCTAACCACTTCAAAATTATCAGTAACATCAGCAGTCCGTAAAAAGCTTTCGATTTTGGCTTGACGCATCAACATCACATTTCCAAATCGTTTTTTAGTATTTGGATTTCGTTCATTCATCATTTCCTCTTCAGGCTTAATCGGATTTATTGACAAATCTCTTTTATCAAAATTCTCCCCCGAATAACAAGCCCACTCTGATCGAATAAATTCAGAAAAAGGCAGCTTATATAGCTGAGGCGCATGGTGAGGCTTTCCACACATTGAAACAGCCCAAGAATAAGGGTCTTTAAAAATAGCTATGGTCAATAAGCCTTCCCCTGCTTCTTTTATTTGTTGATGATTAACGAAACCATGTTTCCAACCATATTTATTGCCTATGTCAACACCTTTTATATTGGTGTCTAATAAACTGGATAAATAATTTGTACCAGAACTTCGCTCTCCAAATATTTTAATATAATTAATGGTTTCAGCCATTTTGTGATACTGTTTTTTATCCTAATATTAACTTACCAAATCGATTTTCAAACAAATACTTTCCTCTTTCATATAATTTTTGGTCAGGAGTCAATTGTTCCAGTAATTCATTGAATGTGTCTTTAGTCAAACTGTCCTTTACATACCTGACTTTCTCATCCACTTTCAAATCTTTGTTCACGGTTGTATTTACCCGAACATTCATTGCCTCTTCAGTTGACAATTTTATGCCTGGCATATAAGGATTCAACTTTCTATCAATCAATTGCAGTGATTCCTTAAAATGTTCTACTATTCCAAAAGAATGATAAGTATCCAAATGATTCAACGCTGTTTCAAGTACTCTTTGATTGATCTTGTTTTTTGAACGATCTTGAAAAATATACCTACTGTCACACAACATTGCTGTTTGTAAGCTAATGATGGCGTTAATCTTAGGATCATCCAAAAGCCTTCTTACATATTGCTCTAATGTCGTATCCGGATCATAATTCCCTTGAACATCCCGTTCAAAATGGAAACAAGATTGTACCCTTGCTATAGGGTTTCGTAAAAAAAACAAAGGAATAACAAACTTTGTCTGGAAAATTGGCATCGGCAAATAAATTTGATGCGATGCAAAACACACATGACCTGGATTTGCTTGAATCAAATTTGCCGTTTCATTCACAGAGATATATCCCTCTGGATCTGGCTTATCGTATTCTTTGTATTTTTCTCCAAAATAATTTTTCAAAACAACATCTAACGATGTTCCTGCATTTTTAAAAATGTGAATATGGACTAGTGCACATTCCATATTTTCAAAAAAACTCATAATAGCCATTTTATAAAAGCATGACTGAATGAACTATATCAATCCAGTTGTAAGTAAACACAAGTTACAAAATTACAATTCTCCTTAATATTAAATGAACGATTCTTTGACAAATGCACAAGTTTTTGTGCAAAAAAAAAATTATTTGGTTGATTTTATCAAATCAATCCCCTTTTTCAAATATTTCCAACCTTCTTCTTTAGAAAAATATTTATCTGCATGTTCTTGTAACTTTGACGAACTTGCCAACCATTTGTCATTATCCATCTTCAAAACCCTGATTACCTCTTTCGCAAATGCCTCTTCTTTATCATTGGCTTTCAAAACAGTTTTAATCGCCGGAATTCCTTCAAGGCCAATTCCCGTCGAAATAGTTGGAATACCTAACTTTAATGCCTCAACCGTTTTCCCTTTGACTCCTGCACCAAAAAGCAGAGGAATGACAACTCCACTAGCATTCATATAAAGATCCATTAGTTTTTCTTCAGAAACACCACCATGGATCCTAATTTGGTCTGAATTTAATTCTATTAACTCATCAGGGCTGTGACTACCAATGATATTAATCACAGCATCCGGAACCTTTTTCAAAACCATTGGCCAAACCTTGTCCAAAAACCACTGAATACCATCAATGTTCGGTGCATGTCTCATACCCCCTACGAAAACCAAATCGTTGTTTTTTGGACGGCTAATTCTTGAAGTTGTCTTCTTGTCTAATAAATAAAGCGGTAAATAAGTAATTTGTTTGACATCAAACTGTTTTTTTACGTAATCTTCCTCAAAAACACTTGGAGTATAAGCAAAGTCTACTTCTTTAAAAATAGATTTTTCATACTCCTCAATTTCTTTAATGTTCTTCAATTCAACCCCATGACGCTTCGCTTCTCTCTTTTCTCTTAATGAGTGGACATCATGACAAAAATACAAGGTGCAGAACTTCGCTTTTTTACATGCCTCGATGTGCATTTTTGCCACATGGGGACGATTAATAATCACCGCATCATAATAGCCTTTGTGGGCCAATAACCAATCACTCCAATTTTTTTCAAAAAAGATTCTATCTGGGTAAAAGGTTTCAATGCCCATTTGCTCCATTTCTCTAGCAAAATGCAATTGTCTTTCATCCTCAACAACACATGCAAAAAACTTGACTGTATAACCCTGGTTTACTAGTAATTTAATGTAATCCCATGTATGTCTTGCTCCTGCATGTCGATCATACTCTGGCAAGTAATAATCCATTATTGCAATTACCTTTCCTTTCTTTGACCGCTCACGAGCCCACATCAGATCATTTCCATCTTTTCCGTGATCAGACTTCAATATGGTCTTCCATTTATCCAAGAATTTCTCCTTGTTAACTACTTGATATTTCTTGATACCTGACCCCAAATCTGTTCCATGAGATTTACCTTCAAAATGGACCACTAAAGATGCTGGTTGCAAACAAACCTTTAGACCTGCAGCTCTGGCTTCAAATGCTATATCCGTATCTTCGTAATAAGCTGGGATATACCTTTTATCAAATCCGCCCAATTTATCCCAAAGAGATTTTCTGACTAAAATTGAGGCACCTGAGATATAATCTGATTCTTTAAAATAACAGAATTCTTTATCTTCCGGCTTTTTGTTGCGACCATAGTTCATGCCACTGGCATTTTGCCAAACTATACCGCCTGCTTCTTGTAATGTGCCATCAGGATAGACCAATTTTGAACCAATAACACCAATTTTTTCATCTGCTTCCATTTTTTCAACTAGGCTACTCAACCAATTGGGTTGAACCTGTGTATCATTGTTCAAAAACAGAATGTATTTTCCTTTAGCAAATAGTGCTGCATTGTTGCAGTTTCCTAAAAAACCTAGATTTGTAGAAGTCTTGGCAATCTTAACACCTTGAAAATATTTTTCTAAATTGACTGTTTCATCAGTTGAACCATCATCAGCGATGATGACTTCATAAGTACTCTTTTCAGTATTGGTGTGATCATGAATTGATGCCAAGCAAGCAGCGGTATATTCCCACTGATTATAAACAGGAATAACAATAGAAACATCCGGATTCTCAACTGCTGCAAACACTCGTTTGTATTCCTTTTCATTAGATATTCTAGGAAGGAAATAATCTCCTTTTATTGCAGGTCGGAAAGATTTCCGTCCATAACCTTTGTGATCAGCAACATAGAAAAACAGCCGTTCTATTACATGCGCAAGGGTTTCATCTTTTTGGCCTTCCTCATCAGGAAAATCTTTCCAATCCATTTTCGCATCGAATAGAGGTTTCAATGCTTTAGACCTAAACCAGAACATTGAGCCTGACGGAAAATCTAATGGGAATCGCTTCAAAACATCTTTAGGAACATTTAATCTGTCCAAGAGTTTTTTCGCAGGATCAAGCATGTCCCCCCAAGCCATATGAGTCGCTATACCTGGAAAAGCTGGTGGGTAAACTATTCCCAGTTCCTTATCATCTATAAATTGTTGGAATATGCTATCTACATATAGTTTGCTATCCAATAAATGTTGCATACTGTAATCAAACCAACCTGCTACCTGGGAACCATAAGGGCTTTTCTTAGAATGAATATGCAAAACATAATCATGCTTCATGCACTCTTTTCCAAACTCAACAAACATAGGAGCAATATCCCTGCCTCTATTGGGAGTTACTTTAACAACTAGTTTTGCAACATTGCTGAGCGTTTTTAAACTTTTTTCTAGTTTTTCTTTTTTTGTTTTATTGTCAGTAGAAACCAACAAGCTAAATGAATATGGAATATTTGAAAGATATTTCATAATATCCTCACACATGTCTTCATAGAAGATATGTGCCATTACAGCAATGCTACCTACGTTCTTTTTATATTGCTCTGTATTTTTATTAAAATCACCCGTTGGAAGAGCTGGAGCTATTTGTAACAAGCCGGGGGAAATAGCAAGACCCAATTCTTTTCCTTTTGTAATGTAATGCACTAAAGGATTAACTTTCTTTTCTGATTCTTCTGTTAGTTGAGAAAAATAATATTTCGTAAAAAAGTTAGGACTTGGATTCCTTCCTTCCCTTGAACCGAAACGCACGTAATGCTCAATTGCACTGTAGCCGCTGGCTTTTACGTCTGGATATGTTTTCAAATACCAAGTTTCATCAAATAAGCCTTCCGCTTGATCTTCAATAATCTTTATACCTTCAATTTTGAGTGCTTCCTCGTTTTGAGTTTCGTATTTGAGCTCTTTACCTACATGGATATAATGAATAAGCAAATTCAACTTAGAATCAGAAACTCCGGGATGACTTCTGTAAAAATTCATATCAAAAGTAGCAGAAGGATTCCTTCCTTCCTTACATCCAAATCTCACCCAATGCTCTAAAGCATACATACCCGATTGAGTTAAATCTGGATTGTTTTTCAAATACCAATCTACATCAAAAACATTTGCGGCTCTGATTTGATCTACTTGCCAATCATAACTCATTCTACTTCCGTCGACTGGAAAGATTCGTCTCCCTTCTAAACTTCCAAATTTAACATAATGATAAAGAGGATTTATATCACTGGACCTCACGTCTTCATTCATTATAGAATAAAGCAATGTATTGAATTCAGGGCCAGGATTACGCCCCTCAAAAGCACCATGGAGTGAATAGTGAACAACGGCATTAGCTCCAGAGGTTATGACATCTGGGTAAGTAGAAAGGTACCATTCCTTTTTAAAATAATACGACTTTTCAATTGTTTGAAAAACTTCTAATTGCTCAGGGGAATGACTGGCATAAAATTCTTCCTTTTTATTTTTGAAACAATTTTCAAACTGCCCTTTGACAAGGTAATGATAAAATGGATTTATACCAATCTCAGTAACAATCGGATATTTATTGAGATAATACATTGTATCAAATTCTAAAGACGGATTTCGTCCTTCAGCAGATCCATACTTTAGAAAATGCTCTACTGGATCTGAAGAATTGTAGGCTACATCATGATTGTTATTCATGTACCAAATGCGATCAAATAGTGGAGATTCTTTGATGGCTAAATATTGATCCAAGTATGTCGTCTTTCTTAAATCATCTAAGGTTGGTAAAGCAGGTTTAGATGAAAATTTCTTTTTCTTTAAATCACCTTTGCTTTTGGCATCACCATATCCTTGGACAGCAATTTCTAATTCGATATCACCTTTAGATTTCGATGATGGCTTACTTTTCGATACCTGTTTGCTAGAAGAAGTTTCAGACTTCTTAAGAACATCTAGTTTTTTTTTTGAACTTTTCTTCATGATTTTATTACCATTTTCTTTCATAGTCTGCCTATTGCAAATTCAAATTTTAGTAAAAAGTATTTGAGATATTATTTTTTATTTTTAGCAGCGTTTTCCCTATCAAACTTCAACTTCTTTTGAAAACCAATTTCACCCAAAACTTTTTTCATCAACTTATTTTTGTCTCCTACAAGTTTTTGAACGGCTGCCTTATAATCTTTATCTTCTTTTTTTAATCGATTTTGTTTGTTTTTAAAATCTCTTTTAATGCGTTTTAGCTTTCCTAATTGTACATCACTACAAGCAATTTCCTTTTGCAGCCTTACCCAATAGTTATTGGCATTCCCCTCTTTTTTTATACTCTTTTTCTCTGCTTGTCTTTTTTTGTCTTTTATGTTATTAGATTTTTTTTGGTTCTTATTCGTCTTTTCTACTTTCGATTTGTTAGCATTTTGCTGTTTAGATTTTCCAGATTGATCAGCTTGACAAGAGAACAATAGGAAAAAGAAAAAACAGATTAAGGAGTATTTCATAATAGATTTTTATAGAAGCAAGTTTGATTATTATTTAACTTTGAAGAATTATAGAATTATATGTTTTTGCTAATCCTTGAGCTCTAGAGAAATTTGGCTTCCAATCAAGTATTTGTCTTGCCTTAGTTATATCAGGTTTTCTGACTTTAGGGTCATCTTGTGGCAAAGGTAAATAAACTATTTTTGAATTCGAATCTGTCAATTGTATAATTTCTTCTGCTAGTTGTTTAACTGTAATCTCAACTGGGTTGCCAATGTTAACAGGTAAATGGTAATCGCTTAACAATAGCCTATAAATCCCATCTACTAAATCATCTACATAACAAAATGAACGAGTTTGCTGACCATCCCCAAAAACTGATAAATTTTCACCAGCTAAGGCCTGTCTGAAAAATGTAGGCAAAGCACGACCATCATTCATTCTCATTCTCGGTCCGTAAGTATTAAAAATACGTACAATTCTTGTTTCCAAACCATGAAAATTATGATAAGCCATGGTAATTGCTTCCATAAATCTTTTCGCTTCGTCGTAAACTCCTCTAGGCCCGACTGGATTAACATTCCCCCAATACTCTTCTGATTGTGGATGTTCCAATGGGTCACCATAAACTTCTGAGGTAGAAGCAACTAATATTCTGGCATTCTTAGCTTTTGCCAAGCCCAGCAAATTATGAGTACCCAAAGCACCAACTTTCAATGTTTGAATTGGCATCTTTAAATAGTCTATTGGGCTGGCTGGAGATGCAAAGTGTAGAATATAATCCAACTCCCCAGGAATATGGACATATTTGCTCACATCATGATGATAAAACTCAAAGTTTTCTAAGGGCATTAATTGTGCTACATTCTCCATCTTTCCGGTAAGAAGATTGTCCATTCCTATTACATGATAATCTTTTTTCATGAAATGGTCACATAAATGAGACCCAAGAAAACCTGCCGCTCCTGTTATTAATACCTTTTTTTTCAATTTATTTTATTTTAAGCTTCAATCTGTTCGTCAACTCCTAGAACTGGCCTTCCCATGCTTTCATAGTAAAAACCTTTATCTTTCATTAATTCGATATCGTATAAATTTCTTCCATCAAACAAAACTGGCTTTTTCATCAACTCTTTCATCGCCTTGAAACTTGGCGTACGGAATGCACTCCATTCTGTGATAATTGCCAAAGCATCCGCTCCAATCAAAGCTTCATATTGATCTTCGCTATACTTTACTTTATCACCAACCAAGGCCTTTACATTCGGCATCGCTTCAGGATCATAAGTTTGAATTTTAGCACCTTTACTCAATAAAATGTCAATAATTTCCAAGGCTGGCGCCTCCCGTATGTCATCAGTATTGGGTTTAAAAGCCAAACCCCAAACCGCTATCGTTTTATCTGTTAAATCTCCGTCAAAAAAGTCTATTATTTTATTGGCTAAAATCTTTTTCTGTTTAGAATTCACCTCCATAACAGAGCTCAAAATTTTAAAATTATATTGATTCTCTTCGGAGGTTTTATGCAAAGCTTGAACATCTTTTGGAAAACATGAGCCCCCATAACCGACACCTGGAAATAAAAATCGTTTTCCAATTCTGGTATCGCTGCCCATTCCTTTTCTTACATTGTCAACATTTGCACCCATTATTTCGCATAAATTAGCAATTTCATTCATAAAACTGATCCGTGCTGCCAAGTAGGAATTAGCAGCATATTTTGTCATTTCTGCTGACCTTTTATCCATGTAGTAAATGGGATTCCCTTGGCGAACAAATGGTTCATACAATTGATGCATCAATTTCTTCGCTTTCGGAGATTCCGTTCCAATGACCACTCTATCAGGTTTCATAAAATCATCTACAGCAACTCCCTCACGCAAAAACTCAGGGTTCGAGACAACATCAAACAAGTCCTCACTTAAGTTTTCAACTAAAACTTCATGAACTTTTTCTGCTGTTCCAACAGGAACTGTACTTTTATCAACAATAATTTTATAATCCTTTATAATCAAACTTAACTTATGAGCAACATCCATAATATACCCTAAATCTGCAGAGCCATCTTCGCCCGGAGGGGTAGGTAAAGCTAGAAAAATTATTTGTGCTCCTTCAATTCCTTCTTCGAGATTGGTAGTAAAAGACAACCGGCCATGCTTAGTGTTCCTATTAAATAAGACCTCTAATCCAGGCTCATATATTGGAACTTCTCCATTTTTCATTCGTTCCACCTTAGCTGCGTCAATATCAACACAAACTACATTATTTCCTGTTTCGGCAAAACATGTGCCCGAAACTAATCCGACATATCCCGTTCCAATAACTGCTATATTCATACTAGCTGAAGATTTATTCTTTTTTATTC